>JAIORT010000394.1 GCA_021107975.1 Bacteroidales bacterium
AACAAAAACAAATAGTTCAAAAATTAGATGCCCTTTCAGCCGAAACCAAAAAATTAGAAAGCATTTATCATCAAAAAGTTGTAGATTTGGAGGAGTTGAAAAAATCAATCTTGCAAAAGGCATTTGCAGGAGAATTAAAAACTGAAAAAGCAATTGCAATATGAGTACAAAAATATCCATACGATTTTTTGACGACCGCGAAGTTCGTGCCTTATGGGACGAGCAAAATGCAAAGTGGTGGTTTTCGGTGTTGGATATTGTTGCCGTGCTTACCAACCAAAACGATTACACCAAAACCCGTAACTATTGGAAATACCTTAAAGCCAAACTAAAGAAAGAAGGTAGTCAAGTGGTTAGTGCCACTACCCAGTTGAAATTGGTCGCACCGGACGGCAAAAAACGCTTGTCCGATATGCTCGATTACAATGGCATTATTGCCTTGGGCAAAACATTTCCCGGAACAAAAGCCAACCGCTTTATTGAATGGTTTACCTTCAGCGATGAAAGTATAGACGGAAAAAGTAAAACAAAAGCTTATGCCTTGTTTGAAAGTTCTTTTATCAACAGTATTGAAGTAGGCACAACCAAGGGATTGCAACAAATACACGCCTATTTGTTTGGTGGTCTGTATGACTTTGCCGGACAAATAAGGCAAAAAAACATTTCAAAAGGAGGATTTCAATTTGCGGTTTCTCACTTTCTTGGCAACACGCTTAAACAAATACAAGCAATGCCCGAAACTACTTTTGATGAAATAGTTGAGAAATATATAGAAATGAACATTGCGCATCCATTTTTGGAAGGCAACGGCAGAAGCACTCGAATATGGCTTGATTTGATATTGAAAAAACGCCTGAAAAAATGTGTTGATTGGAGTAAAATAAGCAAAACTGATTATATGAATGCAATGGCACAAAGCTCGGTAAACAGCAAGCTCCTAAAAGAACTGTTAAAAGATGCTGTAACCACCGAAATAGATAGTAGAGAAATGTTTATGAAAGGGATTGACTATTCATATTATTACGAAGAAGATTAATAGAAATGAACGAAGCTGAAACAAGAGCAGAATTAATAGACCCAAAACTAAAAGCCAATAGTTGGGGCGTTATTGAAGGTTCAAAAATCCTTCGTGAACGCAATGTATGTAAAATTACAGACGGCAGAATTCAAGTTGGTGGTGGCAGAAAAAAGCCACTGATTGCTGATTACATTCTGGTTTACAAAGGAATTAAACTTGCTGTTGTTGAAGCCAAAAGCGATGAACTGGAAGTTGGCGAAGGTGTAGCACAAGCAAAACTCTATGCTCAAAAACTAAACTTAGATTACACCTACTCTACCAACGGAAAAGAAATTTATCAAATCTGTATGAAAACAGGCGAGGAAAAACTCGTTGGCGATTTTCTTACACCACAAGAGTTATGGAGTGTAACTTATCCAAAAACAAACGAGCCGGGCGCTGAGCTTGTCGAAGCGTGGCGGGATAAATTTTCATCTATTCCTTTTGAAGATAAATCGGGAACCTGGCAACCAAGATACTATCAGGAAATTGCAGTTAAAAACGCTTTAGAAGCGATTGCAAATAACAAAGACCGCATACTCTTAACCCTTGCCACAGGAACAGGAAAAACGCCAATTGCTTTTCAAATTGCCTGGAAACTGTTTTATACTCGCTGGAATTTAAACCGAGACGGCAAAAGACGACCACGTATTTTGTTTCTTGCCGACCGTAATATTTTGGCAGACCAGGCGTATAATTCTTTTTCGGCATTTCCTGAAGATGCAATGGTTCGTATAAAACCAAAGGATATTAAAAAGAAAGGAAAAGTGCCAACAAACGGCAGTATCTTTTTTACTATTTTTCAGTCGTTTATGTCAGGAACGGATGAAGATGGAAATTCTGAACCATACTTTGGCGAATATCCAAAAGACTTTTTCGATTTTATAATTATTGACGAGTGTCACCGTGGCGGAGCAAATGACGAAAGTAACTGGAGAGAAATATTAGACTATTTTTCACCGGCCGTTCAGTTGGGTTTAACCGCCACACCAAAGCGAAAAGACAATGTTGATACTTACCGATATTTTGGTGAACCGGTTTATATCTATTCGTTAAAAGAAGGAATTAACGATGGCTTTTTAACACCTTTCAAAATAAAGCGAATTAAAACCACTCTTGATGATTATATCTATACAAGTGATGATAATATAATTGAGGGCGAAATTGAAGAAGGGAAATTATATACCGAACCCGATTTTAACAGAATAATTGAGATTAAAGAACGAGAAGCAAAACGTGTTAAGATTTTTATGGACGAAATCAATCAGAATGAAAAAGCGATTGTTTTTTGTGCTACCCAAGACCACGCAGCAGCAGTACGTGATTTGGTAAATCAATACAAAAAAAGCAAAGACCCAAATTATTGTGTTCGTGTAACAGCAAATGACGGAGAAATAGGCGAACAGTTTTTAAGAGAATTTCAAGACAACGAAAAAACAATTCCGACAATTCTTACTACTTCACAAAAACTTTCAACCGGAGTTGATGCCCGAAATATCCGTAATATTATTTTAATGCGTCCGGTAAATCAGATAATTGAATTTAAACAAATTGTAGGTCGTGGAACTCGTCTTTTTGACGGCAAAGAGTTTTTTACAATCTACGATTTTGTAGATGCTTATTTACAATTCTCAGACCCCGAATGGGATGGAGAGCCAATAGAACCGACAGAATATAAAACAGGTGAGCAAAAAAAATCAGAAGTAAAGGAGAAAGACGAAGATTACGAAGAAAAAGAAAGACCCTCTAAAATAAAAGTGAAATTGAAAGACGGCAAAGAAAGAGAAATACAACATATGATTGCCACTTCATTTTGGAGTGCAGATGGTAAACCAATTTCGGCACAGGAGTTTTTAGAAAATCTGTTTGGCGAACTTCCTAATTTCTTTAAAGATGAAAAGGAATTACGAGAAATTTGGAGTAATCCGATAACAAGAAAAACATTACTCGAAAAATTAGATGATGCAGGTTTCGGTAAAGAGGAATTAGCAACTCTGCAAAAACTAATAAATGCAGAGAAAAGTGATTTATTCGATGTTTTGGAATATGTGTTTGATAGCGAGATAAAACCAATAACAAGAGAGGAAAGAGCAACAAGAGCAAAAGCCACAATTTTTGCATTGCTGAATGATAAGCAAAAAGAATTCATCGAATTTGTATTGAGTAAATATGTAGAAGCAGGAGTAACAGAACTTGACCAGGATAAATTACCAATTCTACTTAAAACAAAATATCAATCGTTGGAAGATGCTATGGGGATTTTAGGCGATGTTCAAAATATAAGTTCGCTGTTCATAGAGTTTCAGAAACATTTATACGAAAAAGTAGCATAATGAAAAGAGAAGCCAACCCAAAAGCCATACACATCCCGATGAAGAATCGGGAAGAGTATGTCTTGTCATCGCACAGGAAGAAATGAAAATTGGGAAATTATCACTGGCTTCATGAAAAAATATTCACAAAAAAATAACAATGACATGAAAAGCAAAGAATTATTAAAAAATGCATCATTCATTGTGCAGAACGGGGTTAGAATCCTGACAGTTCAGGGAACTCCATATCAAATGGGATATCAACATGGATATTTATTAGCTGATAGAATTTATAGAATGATAAATGAAACACTTTTAGCAACAATTGCTTATATCGCCAAACAAACAGGAAACGATAATGATACTGCGGAACAAATGTTTTGGGAAGGGCGAAAGATTGCAGAACCTTTTTTGCCTGAAGAATTTAGGGAGGAGATGCAGGGTATTACTGATGGAGTAAATGCAGCAGGAGTGGCTGTTGGTCTGGAACAAATTATGTTATGGAACACCAATTATGATCAGTGGTGTATTTATTGCCATCCAAATTACCGGACACATAATGGTATAAAGAAAAACATCCATCACAATACAATGTTTACTCCTGTTGGGGGAGGGTGCAGTAGCTTTTGTGCTTGGGATGAGCATGCAGGGGGTGATGGTAAATTAATTTTTGGAAAAAATGAAGATAACTTCAATATGCCGGCACAATTAGAAAATCGGATTATGATAGTTGCTTCACCTCAAAATGGATATGGTCATATATTTATGTCATACCCTGGAATGATTGGACTTGACGGAGGATTTAATGAAGCTGGTCTTGAAGTGATGACTCAATTAAACTCTATGCAGTATGAAACAATGGCAGGTTGTGGAATTGCAATATTCACGAGGTTACTTCTAACACATGCTTCAACTTTAGACGAGTCTATTGATATTTTTAATAACACTCCCCGATGTGCGGGAATTGCGTATCATGTTGCTGATGCTAATGCTAAAGAGGCAGTGGTGGTCGAAACATCATCGAAATATGTTGCATTTCGTTATCCTGAAAATGATTCAAAAGTATTATGGCAAAGCAATAACTCCAATTGTTATCCGGGTTGGATGGGCTACTCTGGCTATAATATGGTGAAAGATCAGGCACTTGTAAATGAACTGACAGACGTAGCGACAATTGACAACTGGCAGGAAAGTTTAAGAGACCCAAAAAACCTTTTTGTCCAAGCGCCAAGTCGGTTCCTAAGATATAGGGAATTACTCGAGCAATACTATGGAAACATAACAATTGAAAATGCTATTACAATATTAAGTGACCGTTTCGATCCATATACGCAGCAAACGCGATCCAAATACACTCCTTCAACAAGTAATAATATTCTTTGCACAATATGTGCTTTATATCCGGATATTACATATTACGCTGATGAGCCCGTTGGAGAGTTTAAAGCTCATGTTGCAAATATGTGGAGCATGGTTACCTATCCGAAGACAGGTGATTTCTGGGTAGCAATAAATGACTTCCCTGCACAATACGGAGGTTATGAATACTTTAATTTAAATAACTTATTAAGTAAATTACGGAAATAAAGCCCATAAAAAATTGAATTATGAGAACAAGATTATTAATAGTGTTTTTCGTTTCATTTGTTTTTTTCGGATGTAGTAGTAGAATAAACAACGGAAAAGAGTTAATAAAAAAAATCCACAACACTTATGACGGTAAATGGTTCAAAAAAATAGCCTTTGAACAAAATTCATATTTTTATAAAAACGATAGTATATACAAAAAACAGATTTGGTACGAGACATATCAGTTCCCGGGCAAGTTGGCTATAAAATACGACAGCATTTCTAGTGGTGACGGACTTTTATTCGCCAACGATACTTTAAGCGTTTTTCGTGCAGGTGAAATCATATCGCAAAAACGCAGGATACACGATTTAGTTGTTTTATCAATGGATATATGTTCTCAGGATGTCGGAAAAACGATTAGTCAGCTAAATGAACTTGGTTACGATTTAACTAAAATGCATATCAATATTTGGAACGGAAAAGAAGCGTATGTAGTAGGAGCTGAAAAAGGGGATACCACAAGCAAACAGTTCTGGATAGAAAAAGAAAGATTGATTTTTGTACGAATGCTTTCGATTGAAAATGGACAGTACAAAGAAATAATATTTGATGATTATACCAAATTTAACGATTCGTGGATTGAACAAACTGTAATATTTAAGTTAGATGGTAAAATCTTTATGAAAGAGGAATATTTCAACATAAGGGCACCCAACAGCATCAACCCAAACAATTTCAATCCCAATAACTTTAAAAATTTAAAATGGTAATTTCAATTACCAATTAAAAATGGTTATGTTTTTAAAAAACTTGATGTCAGGGAAAAAGTATTTATTGAAGCTCAAAATAATTATGTTTAGAGCTTGCTACTGTTAAAAAATGAGCTATATTTGCATAGAATATGAGCTGTAAAATTAATGTTGGTTTAATATGTCAGACGATAAGAAGAAAAAAGTACTGGAATTTGTCAAGGAAAACACCTTATTTTCTTCGAAAGAAATTTATGATGGAATAGCCTCTGAAATTGGATATTCCACAGTTAAAAGGATACTATCACAACTGATTTCCGAAAATTTCATAATACCTAAGGGTAAAGGTAAAGCAAGAAAATATGCTATATCTCCAATGTATGAATTAGTTTATCCAATTGACATTAAATTATACTTTGAAAAAGAAATTGATGAACGAATAATTAAAGATAGTTTTAATCTGTTTTTGATAAAGGATGTTTTAAGTAAAGTAAAACTGTTTACAGCAGAAGAATTACAAAAATTGACGAATCTTCAAAAGCAATTCAAGGCAAATATTTCTGAACTGTCAGAATCTGAATATACAAAAGAGTTAGAACGTTTAACAATAGACTTAAGTTGGAAGTCCTCTCAGATTGAAGGAAATACGTATTCTCTTCTTGAGACTGAACGATTATTGAAAGAAAAGGAAACGGCTGAGGGAAAAGCAAAAGATGATGCTGTTATGCTACTTAACCATAAAGAAGCAATAGATTTCATCTTTGAAACAAGGGATTATTTTACACCATTGACAATATCCGGAATTGAAGATATTCATAGTTTGTTGGTTAAAGACTTAGGGGTTGACCGAAATATTCGGAAAAGGAGAGTTGGTATTTCCGGAACAAACTATAAACCTTTGGACAATGAACATCAAATCAAAGAAGCTTTGAGGGATATGTGTGAACTA
>JAIORT010000643.1 GCA_021107975.1 Bacteroidales bacterium
TCTGGGTTGCAATGGGAATGATGGGAGGCTTGGGCGGACGTCACAGTGGCTCTTATGGAAATTTCTCCTCCGGATCAGGAGGCTTTGGCAGCGGGGGCGGATTTGGTGGCTTTGGTGGCGGCAGCTTTGGCGGAGGCGGTGCCAGCGGGAGCTGGTGAAACGTCGTACATTTCAATAATAAACTAATGTATTTAATATTCAAAAAAAACTTCGTCTCCTGTACATTAATATCATCCGATTTTGCGAATTCCTCCGTACGGACGGGTTAAAATGTAAAAAGCCCTTTAGAGTTAATAAATTTTTAAATATCTTTGCTTGTTAATGATGAATAAGTTACCTGCCATGTTAAGAAAAAAAACTAGAAAATGTATTGAGAATTTTGTATTTTTATAACTATGATTAGACGAATTTACATAGACACTTCTGTTTTTGGCGGATACTTTGATAAGGAATTTGAAAAAGTAACCAAGCCCTTTTTTGACAAAATATTGGAAAAAAAGATTCGGATAATTATTTCAGAGATTTTAGAATTAGAAATTTATCGAGCTCCAGAATATATTCAAGATTTTTTTGAATCGTTTCCATCTGAATTAATTGACCGGGTTGAATTAACAAACGAGGCAAGAGAATTAGCAGAAAAATACATAATAGCCAAGGTTGTCAGAAAGACAAGTCTTGCAGATTGCCAGCATATTGCTTTGGCAACGATTAATAAAGCTGATGTATTAGTAAGCTGGAATTTCAAACATATTGTAAATCTTGAAAGGATTAGAGGATATAATTCAATTAATTTTAGAGAAGGGTATCCTATGATTGAGATACGTACACCTAAAGAAATTTTTAATTATGAAAACGACTAAAACTAAAACGGATTTGGTAAAAAAAATGCGTGAGATACGTGATAAATTTAGCCAAGAGATTATGAACATGACTTTTGAACAAGAAAAGGAATACATAAAAAATCAATTGGCTGAATTGAAATTAAAAAAACACGGCAGGCAACACGCAATATAGAAAAAAGCAGCGAAGTGCTGATTTGGACCGTCATTAGCTCCTTTCAACCATATTTCGGTTTGATAAATAATCACTCGCAATCCGCTTCATACCATATTGCGAACCATTGGGCATAAGTTAATGAAACGACAAAACTTGCATAATACGGACATAATTATTATTTTTGCACGTACTAAATTGATTTATCATGGATACAAAATTAACTTTAAAACTTGATAAGTATATGATTGTAAGAGCAAAAAAAATATGCCTCATCACAAAAAAGAAGTTTATCGAGAATAATAGAATCATATCTTAAATCATTAACGATTCAAAAGGATTCAAATAATATACAGGAAATTCAAATTTCACCATTTGTAAAAAGTATATCTTCAGGAGTTAATATACCTTTCGAGATTACTCTGCACCTTTGCAATCCAAATAAATACATGAATATTTTGTAATTACAAATCGCAAGTGTCTGCCTACATTTCAGTTGCAAACCGAAATGAGCAAAGATTCAATTAAAATTATTGTAAATTTGCAAGGTGCTGATTAGTTAAAAAAACATTTTGGGAAATAGTCTTCTTGCAAAATAAATTAATGCGTCAGCACAATATTCTTCTCCGCTATAAATTTGCGCAGATTTATCAGGGCATACCGCATCCTTCCTAAAGCAGTATTGATACTGACATTTGTTACTTCGGCTATATCTTTAAAGCTCATTTCGGCGTAATGCCGCATGTACAAAACTTCTCTTTGTTCATCGGGCAAAATTTCTATCAGGTTTCTGACATCTTTGTGAATCTGCTCTGTAATCATTCTGTCTTCAATTGATTCATCCATTATGTTGAGCGTATCAAAGATGTTAAAATCTTCATTTTTGCTGTTATCAATAACAGGTATCCGGTTCGATTTCCTGAAATGATCAATTATCAAATTATGAGCAATCCTCATCACCCATTGCAAAAACTTACCTTCTTCGTTGTAAGATCCCGCCCTGATGGTATTTATAACTTTAATAAATGTATCCTGGAACAAATCATTAGCTAATTCCTTATTCTTTACGATCATAAGGATATAAGCATATATACGATTTTGATGACGGCTGATAAGAATTTCAAGGCTGGCGTGATTACCTTGTAAATATCTACCTATTAGCTCTTTGTCGCTTAACATTTGAGCTTTCATACGTACCTCCTTTTTTATGTTAGGTTCAAAAGGTAGATTTTACTTTCTATAGGCTCTCCTCCGTATTTGTTGAGTAATTCAGTAAAAAGATTAATAAATTGTTTTAAATAATATGCAAAACTAATACAAAATATTTAAAAATGCAAATATAATTAATAATTTTGACCGGTGTAAGGTTAAAAAATGTTAAAGAAGGATATATCAGAACTCGATCCGAGAGATAATATTATTATTAAGGGAGCAAGAGTACATAATCTTAAAAATATTGATCTCGCTATCCCTAAAAATAAATTTGTAGTCATCACAGGGCTTTCAGGGTCAGGGAAATCATCATTGGCTTTCGATACTTTATATGCAGATGGTCAGCGTCGCTATGTAGAGAGTCTCAGTTCGTATGCACGGCAATTCCTTGGTAGAATGAGCAAACCGGAGGTGGATTATATAAAAGGGATTGCACCTGCCATAGCCATCGAACAAAAGGTTAATACACGTAATCCGAGATCTACTGTCGGAACATCAACTGAAATATACGAATACCTTAAATTGCTGTTTGCCCGAATCGGCAAAACTTATTCACCGGTTTCAGGGAAATTGGTCGAACGGCATACAGTATCACAAGTTACCGACTTTGTATTTTCTAAAAATATTGGGACAACAATTCTTATTTACAGTTCCATTGAAATTAACAAAAAAAGGTTACTAAAAGAACAATTGTCTGTTTTACTTCAACAGGGCTTTAGCAGGGTGCTTATCAATGGAGAAATTAAACGGATTGAAGCATTAATAAAAGAAAATTCAACTTCCGCAAATAATATATTTGTTGTAATTGACCGAATAATCATCAATGAAAAGGATTCCGATTTACGTTCCAGGGTGGCTGACTCGGTTCAAATTGCATTTTATGAAGGACACGGTACATGTATTGTTCAGTCAGAAGAAAATGGGAATAAAACTGTAGAATCCTTTTCTAATAAATTTGAAGCGGACGGGATTACTTTTGAAGAACCATCGGTAAACCTATTCAGCTTTAACAATCCTTACGGCGCTTGCAAAACCTGTGAAGGATTCGGTAGTGTTATCGGAATTGATGAAGACTTAGTTATTCCAAATAAAAATCTTTCGGTTTATGAAGAGGCAATCGCCTGCTGGAAAGGGGAAAAAATGGGCGAATGGAAAGACGAGTTAATCAGAAATGCCTACAAATTTGATTTCCCGATACACAAACCGGTTTATGAATTAACACCCGAACAACGAAAGCTTTTATGGACCGGTAATAAACACTTTTACGGATTAAACGACTTTTTTAAATATGTAGAGGAGCAAACCTATAAAATTCAGTACCGTGTAATGCTTTCGAGGTATCGTGGCAAAACAGTATGTCCTGAATGTAATGGCGCCCGGCTGAGAAAGGATGCAAATTATGTGAAGGCAGGTGGCAAATCCATCAGCGAGGTCGTGTTGATGCCGGTGAGCAATATTATCAAGTTTTTCAATAATATAAATATCTCTGAATTTGAAAAAAAAATAGCCAAGAGATTACTTATTGAAATTGAAAACAGGTTACAATACATTGAAGATGTCGGGCTTGGTTACCTAACTCTGAACCGGTTGTCAAACTCATTATCAGGCGGCGAATCACAGCGGATAAATCTTGCCACATCTCTTGGCAGCAGCTTAGTCGGGTCTTTATATATTCTTGATGAACCAAGTATAGGTTTACATCCGAGAGACACACACAGGTTAATAAAAGTACTTAAACAATTACGCAATGCAGGGAATACTGTAATTGTTGTGGAGCATGATGAAGAAATCATTAAAGAGGCTGACGAAATAATAGATATTGGTCCGTATGCCGGTATTAACGGAGGCGAGCTAATATTCCAGGGGAACTATGATGATCTTGTAAAATCAGAAAAAAGTCTTACTGCCAAATATCTAACCAACAGACTTAAAATAGATTTACCTTCAAGACGAAGGAACTGGAAAGAATACATTGAAATTACCGGAGCAAGGGAAAATAATCTAAAAGGCATTTCTGTTAAATTTCCGCTTAATACCTTTACGGTTGTTACCGGAGTAAGCGGTTCAGGTAAAACATCTCTCGTAAAAAATATCTTATATCGTGCATTAAAAAAAATGTTTGGCGGATATGGAGAAAAGACAGGCAAATTTGATACGTTAAATGGTGATTACCGCAGAGTATCAAACATTGAATTGGTCGATCAGAACCCTATCGGCAGGTCGTCCAGGTCGAATCCTGCAACTTATGTAAAGGCTTATGATGACATCAGGGCTTTATTTGCAAGCCAGCCTTTGGCAAAAGTCAGGGGATATAAACCGGGTTTCTTCTCATTTAACATTGAAGGCGGTCGTTGTGAAGAATGCGAAGGTGAGGGTGTTGTTAAAATAGAGATGCAATTTATGGCTGACATTTTATTAAAGTGTGAGAACTGCGACGGCAAAAGATTTAAAGATGAAGTGCTGGATATAAAATACAACGACAAGGATATCAACGACATTCTGAAGATGACTATTAACCAGGCAATTAATTTTTTCAACTCATCGCCAAAACAAAGCTCTGCAGAAAGAAAGATCATCGGAAAGTTAAAACCTTTACAGGATGTGGGCTTGGGATATCTCGGATTAGGGCAGCCTTCAAATACTTTGAGCGGTGGTGAGGCTCAAAGAGTAAAATTAGCCTATTTTCTCTCGAAAGGAGCAGGCGAATCCCCTACCCTTTTCATTTTTGATGAACCTACAACAGGACTTCATTTTCACGATATATCAAAATTGCTTAAGGCTTTTGACGCATTGATTGAGAAAGGTCATTCAGTTATTGTTATTGAGCATAATATGGAAGTTATCAAATGCGCCGACTGGATTATTGATCTAGGGCTGGAAGGTGGTGATGATGGAGGGAATATTGTTTATGAAGGCATTCCGGAGGAATTGATTACATGCAAAGATTCTTTTACGGGTATGTTCCTTAAAAATAAATTATAATCATCCATGACATTTTAACTGTTAAACTATTTGAATTTTTAAAAGTGCTATTATTCTTTATCCTTTACTATAATTTAATTCTTCTATCAGTATGAATATTTTGCAGAATAATTCGATATTACTGAAACAATAGTTACTTAAAAAAGTAAAAAGATGTAGAATATGTTTATCAAAGTAAGGTTTTTAGTAAAATTAAAATTATAAAAGCACTTAAATAAATGAAACGGTTTTTTTTCTACATATCAATTTTGTTATTCATTACTTGCTTTTTCAGTGAAGGATATTCGCAAGAGGCATATTACAGTCAATTTTATAATGCCCCTGCATATTATAATCCGGCAGCCATAGGGCTTCATAGAGGTTTAAAAATCAGAATGTCGTATCGGGATCAATGGCCCCGATATAATGATGATCTTAAAACTTACAATTTTACTATGGATTTGGCAGAAAGAGAAATGCCGGGCGCCGGTGGTGTTGGTTTAATATTCAGTACCAATAAAGAAGGTAAAGGATTTATCAGAAGAAACATGTTAGGAGTATTGGCTTCGGTAAGAGTAAAGTTGAGCCGGTATTGGTTAAGTCAGTTCGGTGTATCGGGAGCCTATGTACAAAAACAGATTGATTCGGATAATAGTAATTTCATCTGGAGTGATCAGTTAGATGGCAGGCATGGTCTTTTATATCCTTATTCGTCATTTCCCGGTTTCGCAAAAAAAAATGTTTCCTATAATGACATAAATCTTGGTGGACTTCTGAATTATGAAAGGCATTACATTACTGCAACATTTGGATTAGCCGTACATCATGTTTTAAAGCCTAATGAATCATTTTTCAACCTCGATATAAGGGTGCCGCGTAAATATGTTATTCACACTGATTTTGTTATATTGCAACAAAGCAATCCGAAAAAGGGTTTTAAATTCAACCCGGCATTGTTATTTGAAAATCAGGCAGGTTTTAACACATTTACCCTTGGCATGAATATAGCTAAATCAGTTTTATATGCAGGTGCCTGGTACCGTAACAGACAATCTCAGATATATAACCCCCAGTCAATTATTTTACTTGTGGGAATTAATATTCCAATGGTAACTGAGGACGCCCGGATGAAACTCATGTACAGTTATGATTTAAACCTAACTGAAATGAAAGGTACGGGAGGAGCACATGAAATCAGTTTACGCTTTGAATTTGATCACATCCACCTGATAAAAAGTAAATCTTCATTTGCTGATGATTATCCGGTTATCCATAAACCGTTGATTTTTTAGCCTATATTCATCAGTCCACTGTGCGCATACTTTTTACCCGCCCAAACGAGCAGCTTTCCTATATCCGGTTCCTTATAAATAGGATTCGCTTTAACCCAACTTGTAAATTTTGTCCCCAAGCTCCAACTTTCAAAAAATATTTGAT
>JAIORT010000178.1 GCA_021107975.1 Bacteroidales bacterium
AATAATTACCCAAACAAAACCATTCCCCAATCAAAAATTCCCGAAAACTTTCGCGATTACGAATGAGTGAAACATTAAAAATCCTTTCCTCTAACGTGAAGCATTTCAAAACTAATATTAGTCGAACCTATACCCCAATCTTTTTTTTAATTTTCACTATAAGCAGTATAAGTACAAAACAATTTATTGGGGAAATTTGTCGTACACCCAAACCCTTTTGGAATTTATTAGCTATTTTTATACCCATGAATTTGCGGTCAATTTTTATAATAATTTCCTTATTGTTAATTATTATTCTTTCGTGCAAAAAGGAAGAAGATACCCAACATCCTGTAATAACAATATACTCACCTGCTATAAACCGGCAATTCGATGTATTGGATACAATACTTGTGGAAGCTGCCATTACAGATGATATAAAGATTATAAGCGTAAAGGTAGTTTTGGTAAATGAAGAATTTATTCCTGTTCTCGATGCTTTTTATTATTATCCTGATGCCTCTTCGTATCAAATAAATTTAAATTATCCAATTGATGATTACTCTCTCGAAAATGGTGTTTATTATATCCACATCAGGGCAGATGATGGTTTGAATTATAAAAATGAATATCAAAAGATACAGATTAATGCCATTCAGCGTGAGTTTGAAAAAATTCTTGTTCTGACCCGGAAAAACTCAAATTATATTGAGGTTTCCGGTATTGATACTTCTCAAAATATTAACACTTTATTTGAGATAAACGGTGATTATGCCGGTTCGGAAGTAAGCTCTATGTATCAGCAGCTTTATATTGCAGGAAGAAACCAGATAAATATAAATGCATATAATTTGGATAATTATGAACTGGAGTGGAAATTAGATGTAATTCCTTACGATCCCATACATTCTTTTAATTGTTTATATTATGATGAGTATTTATTCTCTTCTTTTTGTTACTTGTACATCAGGGGTTATGATAATTACGGCACACAAATATTTAATTCATGGATAGATGAGTTTGACTTACCGGCAAGAATTTTCAGGCATAATGATCTGATACTTGTTGACAAACAAAGTAAAATAGGGGGAAGTACTTATATATCCACTTATTATTTTATTAGCGGAGTTGAAAAACAAAAATTATTTTCTACATACAAAGTTGTGGAATTTTTTTCTTATGATACAGAGAACGTGATCATAGTTGCAAACACTTATGAACACGGGACAATAAAATTATATGATCCATATCAAAACATCTTAACGGAAATGCAATCAACACTTGATATAATTATATCTTCAGTTAAAATTGACCAGGAAAATATATTAATAGGAACAGAAAATGATATTTATCTTTACAACTTCAGTCAATTTTCCTTAAACAATATATTACCGGGAAAAGTGGCTTATGGGTTAAGATATAACGAAGTAAACAAAAATATTTACGTTATCGGGTCGAAAAAAATTGAGATATTTAATTATCCGGGAATGATACTTCAGAATACTTATACACATTCTGATACTATCCTGAATGTTCTCCTGCTTTACAACAAGTGATTTCCCTGATATTACTTAACCGGAACAATCAGGCTATAAACTTTTTCTTCGTATTATTCCATGTAATATACTGGGCTGTTTGGTTTTTAGAAATAAACTGCAGATATTTTTCTGCCATGCCCGGATCGTTCTTTTTGTAATTTTCGTACACAAAACGTTTACCTGCGTGGCCGTATATGATACTCAAGCCTATTTGTTCTTTTTTTGTCATCATTTTGAATTTAATAATTTTTTTATATTAACTTACCTTTGTTAGCGCCTTTCTTTATTCAATGTTTATGCCAAATACAGAATAGTATTGATTTATTGCGTTTTATAGATAGGTGGTGATTTATTACAGCAAAAAATAACACTAAATTATTATCTAAAATCGAGAAATAATTTACGAAAACGGAGAAAACGGCAACCTTAATAATATTAATTTTGAGCCATGGATGTTCAGATATTCATTACGGAAGACGGATCACATTCTTTGTTTAGAAAAGACCTTAATGAAGGATACCATTCAAGATATGGAGCAATTACAGAATCCATGCATATTTTTATTGAGGCAGGATTTAAACAGGTATCAAATGAATATAAAGAAATCAATGTTTTGGAGATTGGTTTCGGAACAGGATTAAATGCTTTTTTAACTTGTTTGATTAGTAGCGAAACAGGAAAAAAGGTTAATTATTTTGGAATTGAACCGTTCCCTTTGCAATCAGAGATTTATTCAAAGTTGAATTATCCTGAATTGCTTGGTAATGCAGAAAACCGGAAGTTGTTTTTATTATTGCATGATTCTGAATGGGGGAGGGGTGTTAAAATTATTGAGCAGTTTAATCTGAAAAAAATTAGGAAGAGGTTTGAAGATGTTGATTTAAAACAGGCTTTTTTCAATTTAATCTATTTTGATGCCTTTGCCCCGGATATTCAGCCGGAGCTATGGAAGAAAAACATTTTTAAAAAAATATATAATACACTAAAGGATGAAGGTGTTTTTGTTACTTATTCTGCCAAAGGAAGTGTTAAGAGAAATTTACAGGATGCCGGTTTTTATGTTGAAAAAATACCAGGTCCCAAAGGAAAACGTGAAATGATACGTGCGGTAAAAAAATTGCGGGGTTCATAATCTTTTCGTGATTCGAGTTTCGTCGTGTCCCGTACATACGGACAAGGACGCCACTAAACTTGTCCATATTATGTGCTGGATTATCTGCTCCAAGCACCATGCACCACACTACTGCTTTTCCCTCATCCTGCTCACCCACCAAAACATTAGTCCGGGGATTAAAAATGGCAGCGAATAGATCAGTGCTGCTTCAGTATCGCCAATTCCTCCATGATAAAACATATTCATCCCCATTAATATCCCTGAAATGGTCATAACTATGCCTCCTTCCTTTTCCCTGAACCAACTGAAAAAATAACCGAAAGCTGCAAAAACCAAGAGCATTAACATTGATTTCAACTGAAAGTTTTCAATTTCTTTCAAATCGGGAATACCTTCTCCAAAAACAAACATTCCGAAGAAAACAACCGCCAGCCCTCCCAGTATCCGGGCAATCCATTTAATCGCAACTATATTTTTCATGTTTTACCGAATTGGTTGAATTAGTTGAGTTTGTTGAATCAGTTGAATCGGTTGAATTGGTTGAGTTGTTGAATCAGTTGAATTGGTTGAGTTTGTTGAACCGGTTGAATTGGTTGAGTTGTTGAATCAGTTGAATTGGTTGAGTTTGTTGAACCGGTTGAATTGGTTGAGTTGTTGAATCAGTTGAATTGGTTGAGTTTGTTGAACCGGTTGAATTGGTTGAGTTGTTGAATCAGTTGAATTGGTTGAGTTTGTTGAACCGGTTGAATTGGTTGAGTTGTTGAATCAGTTGAATTGGTTGAGTTTGTTGAACCGGTTGAATCTGATTCCCCAATTTAACCATTTTCCCGATTCAACCATTTTCCCGATTCAACCAATAACCAATAACTACTTCAACCACTTATCCAGCCAGTTAAAGAATGTCCTCTGCCAGAGAATACCATTCTGAGGCTGTAGTACCCAGTGGTTTTCATCAGGGAAGTACAGAAATTCAGCCGGAACATCTCTTAATACAGCCGCATTAAAAGCTGTCATGCCTTGTGTGAATACCACCCTGTAATCCAATTCGCTGTGTATAACAAGAATAGGAGTATCCCAGTTTTGCACAAACTTGTGTGGTGAATGTGCATAAGTTTCCCGCGCTACTTTATTGTTTTCATCCCAGAACGGGCCGCCTTTATCCCAATTCTCGAACCATATCTCTTCAGTTTCTAAGTACTGGGCTTCTTCATTGAATATGCCATCATGGGCAATAAAGGCTTTAAACCTTCCATCGTGATTACCGGCGAGATAAAAGACAGCATAGCCTCCTGCACTTGCACCAATCGCGCCCAGGCGATTTTCGTCAATGAATGGCTCTTTTGCCATTTCATCAATGGCAACGAGGTAATCATCCATACTCTTTCCATGATAATCACCGCTAATCTGCTCTGTCCATTCCTGTCCGAACCCTGATACTCCTCTTCTGTTGGGCGCTACAATAATATAATCGTTTGCAGCCATTATCTGGTAATTCCACCGGTAATGGAAATTCTGGCTTAACGGACCCTGAGGACCTCCTTTACAATAAAGAAGTGCCGGATATTTTTTATTGTGGTCGAAGTGAGGGGGATAAATTATCATGGTTAACATATCTTTGTTATCAGATGTTTTTATCCATCTTTCTTCTACTTTACCCATGGTGATTTGATCGAGCAGGTCTTTGTTAGTGAATGTAATTTGCTGTGCTTTTCCATCTTCGGGATTTACTGCATACAATTCAGTTGGCATTGACATAGAATTACGTGAGGCAATCAATTTATCACCGGCAAGCGCAACACTCCTGTAATCATGCATACCTTCGGTTAATTTGTCAATTGTACCGCCATCAACATTATATCTGTATATCCGGAAGGTTCCGTGCCAGTCGCTGGTAAAGTAAACTGATTTGCTGTTTTCTGACCAAAGCAGGCTGCCAACATTCTGGTCAAAACCTTTGGATGCATAGATTTTTTCGCCTGTTTCAAGGTTCATCAGGAAAAGACGATTCTGATCCGATTCATAACCCTCTCTTTCCATGCTTTCCCATGCAATATACATTCCGTCAGGGGAAAATAGTGGAGCCACATCAAAACCCATTATGCCTTCGGTTATATTTTTTGTTTCACCGGTTTCAAGATTGTATAGGTAGATAGCCGAGTTTGTAGATAACGTAGCGGCTTTACCGGTTAATTTTTTACAGGTATAAGCAATGGTTTTACTGTCAGCGCTCCAGTCAACCTGCTCAATGCCGCCAAATGGTTTTAAGGGTGCCTGGTAGGGTTCGCCTTCCAGGATGTCTTTATCATTCCATACTTTGGTGCCGTCATAATCAGCATAAAATATATGACTGTACGATTCCACCCAGTGGTCCCAGTGGCGGTACATCAGGTCATCATAGATACGACCGGTAGCTTTTGGTAAATCTTTGTATAACTCCTCGAATTTGTTTTCAATATACACTTCCTTGGTATAGAGTATCCTGGTTTGATCAGGTGCATATTTAAAACCTGTAATACCATTAACGATGTTGGAGATTTGTGTTCTGCCGGTTCCGTCAGGATTTATTTCCCATAATTGAACCGAACCACTTTCTGATGTCAGGAAACCTATTTTCTTTCCGTCGGGTCTCCACACTGCATTAAATTCACTTTTTGGTGAATGGGTTAATTGTTTAAAGTTCTCGCCATTCTTTTCAACCGAATACAATTCACGGTTGCCTTTGTTATGTTCAATGGAGTAATAAGTAACTCCGTACAATACAGTTTTGCCATCGGGTGAAACCTCCTGACCACTCACTCTGCCAAATGCCCAGAGTGCTTCAGGTGTCATAATACCTGAAGTAAGATTCAACTCAGGTTTACCGACCACAATATCCTGCTTATCATGATCTTTGGTGTTGACTGTTGACTCGCATGACCAAAAAAGGATTCCGGTCAGCATTAATACTAAAATAAATAAGCCTTTTTTCATAATAGTTTGATTTAATGATTATGTGATTATGTATTTTTTTAGCGAAAGTATTAAATTTTGGTGGTAATTTGAAAAAAATAAAAAAAAGCCATACATATAATATATGGCTTTTTTTTGTCGGGGTAGCAGGATTTGAACCTGCGACCTCCTGCTCCCAAAGCAGGCGCGCTAACCGAACTACGCTATACCCCGTTTTTTATTTTATATCTTCTCCGGTTTGAACCTGCGACCTTCCCGACTCAAGTGTCGGGACGCGCTAACCGAACTACGCTATACCCCGTTTTTTATTTTATATCTTCTCCGGTTTGAACCTGCGACCTTCCCGACTCAAGTGTCGGGACGCGCTAACCGAACTACGCTATACCCCGTTTTTTATTTTATATCTTCTCCGGTTTGAACCTGCGACCTTCCCGACTCAAGTGTCGGGACGCGCTAACCGAACTACGCTATACCCCGTTTTTTATTTTATATCTTCTCCGGTTTGAACCTGCGACCTTCCCGACTCAAGTGTCGGGACGCGCTAACCGAACTACGCTATACCCCGTTTTTTATTTTATATCTTCTCCGGTTTGAACCTGCGACCTTCCCGACTCAAGTGTCGGGACGCGCTAACCGAACTACGCTATACCCCGTTTTTTATTTTATATCTTCTCCGGTTTGAACCTGCGACCTTCCCGACTCAAGTGTCGGGACGCGCTAACCGAACTACGCTATACCCCGTTTTTTATTTTATATCTTCTCCGGTTTGAACCTGCGACCTTCCCGACTCAAGTGTCGGGACGCGCTAACCGAACTACGCTATACCCCGTTTTAAAAATCCCAAATTCCAAATAACAAATAACAATTAACAATTAACAATTAACAAATAACAAATAACAAATAACAAATAACAATTAACAATTAACAATTAACAATTAACAATTAACAAACTTCTTACTTCATGTTCTTTGGCGGAGAGAGGGGGATTCGAACCCCCGGTACCCTT
>JAIORT010000211.1 GCA_021107975.1 Bacteroidales bacterium
AATATAAACAAAAGCTACTACCTGCCTCGCCATCCTACTGCTGGTGTGCTGGCAGGCAGGCTTAAAGCAGAGGGGGTAGGTAGGTATGTTGTTTATATGATGTTCCTGGTACTGCATGCACACAGGCTTAGATTGGAAGACTTGAACCCATTGGGGGAAGCATGTGGGGTGGGCTTTAGTCTTTCCCTACTGTCAAAGCCATTACTTTCACGGAAAGGTAACCGTTCCCATTGTCATACACCAACTTCCACCCGGCTTTCCTGAGATATTTTTTAACGTAATTATTATGCAGTCCATGCGCCACAAGGATTACCATGCCGTCTTTATGTGCCCGGGATGCCAGTGTGGCCGCATTGGTTCGTGCCCGGTCTTTGGCTTCGCGGAAAGACTCGATGTTTTTGTCGTTCAATCCCAGCAGCCAAAGCATCCGGGAGCTTGTTGTCCAGCAGCGTGTAGGTATTTTGATGTTGCACCACTTCATGGTTTTGCGTTCAAACTCCCGGTAGTTGCTGTCTTCCATCAGGATCAATACCTCACCGAAAGCCAGTTGTGCAGTATGACTCGCCCGGGGCAGGGAACTGTGGAGGATGGTATCAACAGGGATACCCTCCAGGTGCAAAGGCCCTTCGGAAAAAGGAACCACAGTGGCTGAGTCATAATCCAGCATAAAGCGTACGGCTTCATCACGGTTGCGCCATCCTTTTTTCTCTATATCAGGCTCTCCGTGACGGATCAGAAAAACCTGCAGGATTCCGGAGACAGTGTTTTTATAAATGTGCAGCGGTTCCCCGGACCCCTGGTTTTTATAATAGTTCTTCAGGTTCCTTAGGCTAAAATCCTGGGTGTGACCAGCCTGTACCAGGGCTGCCATAAAAAATAAAACCGGTAAAATGGATCTGTAGTTCATAGAACGATGCAAAGTAAGGAATTAGATTTTATAAAATCTTAGACTATGAATGATTTTTTTCAGTGGTTGATGGGATTTCGCTGAGAGAGGTATATTGGTTATAGGATGGCCCAGGTCCTTCATCCTTACAAGCCGGGGCTGGAAAACTTGAACAATTAGGGGTCTATCGCTATTTTTAGTTTCGCAAAGTATAATTATCTTTGTAAAATAAATTACTTACTGATATGCTTAAAAACTTAAATAAACCCTATCCTTTTTTTGACGATCTGGTGTACAACCTTAAGGTTATTCTGGGTATCAGTATGTTCCTGTTCCTTTTTATTCTTTTTTTTCAACCGGTTGAACTTCAAAATTTTGAATTTAATAACCAGCTTTTAATTATCGCGGGTTTTGGCGGAATAACTTTTTTAATCCTTGGTTTAAATTATATTCTGTTTCCTTCCATTTTCCCAAAGCTTTTCCTTTATGGCAACTGGCAATTATACAAAGACATTTTATTGAATTTTATTACATGGGCATTCTTGGCTGTAGCTTTTAATTTTTATTCTCATTATGTTGGTTTGATGAGCATTACTTTTCATTTATCGTTCAGAATTATCTTACTTGGGCTTATACCGGTTGTCGCTCTTATTATCCTGCATCAGTTTAAAATTTACAAAATCAATTTTCAACAAATCCTGGATCTGTCCAAAAATGCAGGCATCCCATTCAACATTACGGCTTCGGATAAAAAAATAGAATTTATTACGGATAATAAAGCCGAAAATTTTAATATTCATATATCAAACATAGTGATGATTAAATCGGCTAACAATTATATTGAAATATTCATGAATGATAATGGTGTTATTAATAAAAAATTGATTCGTTCCACCCTTAAAAATGCAGAAAATCAGATGAAGTCCTTTCCAAACGTTATCCGTTGTCACCGGACAACATTGATCAATATTGATTACATCATAAAGCTCAGCAGTGGTCAACACGGTTCTATATTGCACCTTAAAAACACGGATGAAAAGGTTCCTGTTTCGCGACAGTTTATTGTACAGGTCAGGGAAGCTATCAAATCCCGGTAACATACTATTTCATTCATCAAGGGGCGAATGTCATTCGTCCCATTTATCACTCATTTTAAACCAAAAGCATTCTATATATCCCAATTTTTCGGATCAGCTTTTTATATTCATTAATATTGCGACCATTATGAACATACTACTTATATATCCAAAATATCCCAATACTTTTTGGAGCTTTAAACATGCTTTAAAGTTCATCAATAAAAAAGCCGCCAATCCGCCTCTTGGGTTAATAACGGTTGCATCCATGCTTCCTGAAAACTGGCGTAAAAAGTTGGTTGATATGAACGTAAGCAAATTAAAACAAAAACATTTGAAGTGGGCTGATTACGTATTCATCAGTGCCATGTCAATACAAAAACAATCTGTTTTAGAAATTATCAAAAAATGTAAAGAATTAAATAAAAAAATAGTAGCCGGCGGACCTCTGTTTACCTCCTATCATGAAAATTTTTCTGAAATAGATCATTTTATATTAAACGAAGCAGAGCTAACCCTCGATCAATTCATTCATGACGTAAATACCGGGATCCCAAAAAAATTATATCAGAGTCCTAATTTCCCTGATCTTTCACAAACTCCACTACCTGACTATTCCCTTCTAAAAACAAACAAATATGCATCTATTAACTTACAATTTTCAAGAGGATGTCCGTTCAATTGTGAATTTTGCGACATCACTTCTTTATTTGGGCACAAGGTAAGGACAAAACCAACAAACCGGATTTTGCTTGAACTGGAATCAATTTATAAAACCGGGTGGCGAGGAAGTATATTTTTTGTGGATGATAATTTTATCGGGAACAAAAACCTGTTAATAAACGACCTGCTCCCGGCAATGATTTCCTGGATGAAAAAGAAAAAACATCCATTCTCATTTACAACGGAGGCTTCTATAAACCTGGCAGATGATACGAAATTGATGGAGCTGATGGCACAGGCGGGTTTTACAAATGTGTTCGTGGGGATTGAAACACCCGAAGAGGCCAGCTTAACCGAATGCAACAAAACACAAAATAAAAATCGTAATCTTTTACAAAGTGTTAAAAAAATTCAGCAGGCAGGGATAGAGGTTACTGCAGGATTCATCGTTGGATTCGACAATGACACACCTTCCATATTCCAGCGCCAGATTGATTTTATCCAGTCGAGCGGGATCATCACCGCCATGGTGGGATTATTAAATGCGCCAAAAAAAACTAGGTTATACCAGCGGCTAAAAAATGAAGGCAGGATAATTCATGAAATGAGTGGCGATAATACCGATTATACCTTAAACTTTTTGCCAAAAATGGATAAGCAGGAATTACTTAAAGGATATCAAAGCATCATTCAGGGTATCTATTCCTGCAAACCATATTACAACCGGGTTTTACAATTTTTAAAGGGTTATGAGCCTGTGGATAAAAATAAAACAAAAATGTCTTTACGTGAAATTACTGCCCTTATTAAATCCTTATTTGTGCTGGGTGCTTTCGATCAAAGCCGTAAATACTATTGGCGTTTGTTTTTTTGGAGCCTGTTTAAAAAACCTTCTATTTTCCCATTAGTCATAACCTATTCCATCTATGGATACCATTTTCGCAAGGTATTCAAAGGTCTTTCATAACATATTCAACGATTTCTTAATTGCCCTGAAGCTCTCCAAACTATCTTCAATGTTTTCAATGATCTCCTCAGCCAGGACATCAGGGTCGGGTAAGTTATCAATATCAGCCAGGCTTTTGTCTTTGATCCAGAATATATCGAGACTGGTTTTGTCACAGGTTATGACTTCTTCGTAAGTGTATTTACGCCAGCGGCTATCCGGATTTTCTTCCGACCAGGTTTCTTTACGTTTGTAACGGTTTTCAGGGTTCTTCTGATTGAATTCTTCCTGGCATCCACTCTGGATATTTCTTCTTAAAATCTACAATCCATCCTTCTATCTCCAATAGTACATTTATCATATCATATTTGACCTCTCGGTCATCAAAACGCAAAAATTGAACACCAAATGTTTCCAGCTTTGTTTGTCTTTCTACATCCTTTTTATATGCTTCCTCTGAATCATGGCTGCTTCCATCAATTTCAATTGCCAGCATCAAATCTTTACAATAAAAATCAGCGATAAAGTTATCAATCGGACGTTGGCGGTCAAAATCATAACCTTTCATTTTCTTTTGTTTTAGCTCATTCCATAACAGGACTTCCGAAAGGGTCATGTTTTTTCGCAGTTTTGAAGCGAAGTGTTTTAGTTTACGATTATATGGTATTATTTTTCTGCGCATTAGTTATTATTTTTTGTTTGAGTAGTTGTCCCCAACCCCTCCCAGGAGGGGAGTTCCACCACAAGTCCCTAAAAAGGCGTGAAGTACCACATTTTATATTTTATCCGGCAAATCATATATTAAATCAATATGGTTTGAATGTCTGTGTAAAATTTTAAGATATTTGTTCAAATCGTCTTTAAAATCCAGTAAATAATCTTCATGCAATTTTTTGGTTACAAGGTTTAATAATCTTTTTGTTGTAATCCCAAGTTTTGAATCGAACACAGTCCAGCAAGTGCCCAGGTCGTCTGAAAAATTTGTAAAAACCTCATTCAATAACAGATTAAGAAGTTCTGCTTCGTTGCGTTTGTTACCTGTAACTTTTGTGTAATAATTGATCTCTTTTACAGCTTTCCCAATTGATGTAGCAATGCTTTTCTGCAAGGGACCTTTAGATGACAGCTTAAACAAATGAAATTGAATTTTTGCTTTTGTTTCTTCAAATAAATCCTGTTCCGCCTCTTCTTTCAGCAAATACTCAACGTTTATCAGATCGTAAACCTCTTTGCTACTTCGGGCTATCTTTAAAACCAATTTTTGCAATTCTTTTACCGGGATGTTTTGAATCCCCTGTTTGAATTCTTTAGATACAGCAGGCATTTTTTATAAATAATTTAATTAGAATTATTTTTATTCAAACAACATTTTTTATACTTTTTTCCACTGCCACATGGACATGGGTCATTCCTGCCTATTTTTGATTCTTTTCGCACAGGCAGAATTTCCGGCATTTCTTTATAATCATCATACAACATTTCATCATAATCCACTACATCATCATCCATTACCTTATCATCATCTTCACTATAGCATGCCCAGGTAGTTGTAATATTTTCATACCTGTCGGAAATATTCATTAATTTCTTTGTATGATCATATTTAGATGGTTTTATAATATCTTCATTAACCGAAGTAAAGTCTCCGCAAATCCCCATACTTACATAACCTAATTCATAAAGCTTTTCAATTTCAGGGAGCAACCTGTCTGCATTTATATCAATCAGTTCGCAAATCATTAAGCCGATGGCATCACTGTCAACGACATTATCTTTTAAATCGCTATTGATAAAGTATTGTAAAACATCTTTAAACCAGATAATCACTTCTTCTTTTCTTTCCGGCTGATGAAGGGCAATTTGCTGCATTACAACTGTAATTCCAGAGCGAGCAAAAGTATAAATAGACGGCTCACAAATGAATTGCTTTAATTTTTCAAACTGGTTACCTGCGATGTAATAAAGCGGCTCCCATAAGGCATTGGTAAGAAAATTACCGAACCAGAAATCATTAAATTTCTCCCCCTGCCGGAAAATCTCCAGGACAATATCCAGGCTTTCTTCTGCACACAATTCGCCAAGTAAATACATGGCATGAATTGCAAACGTCATAGTTTCTTCATCCCAGCCGTTTGTTTCAAGCCGGTTTTTAAAATATTCGTAACGGCACATACTATCCCGAAGCACTTCTTCCAGGTCGCCAATTAATGTTTCGCGGGGAAGGGCAAGTATTATATTAAGATTTTTCCTGCCGATATAAAGTCCTTTCTGATACAAAAGGTTAATTTCTTCATGGGTAAATTCGGGTTGTTGTGTTTTTTGTTCAACACTGACCTTTGATGGGGTTTTTACCCTGATCTTGGTTTTTTCCTCGTCTTCCATTCTTTTTGCGCCGGCTTTCATTCTTCCGGGAAATAAATAGGGTAATGCCTGCTCGGTATCGGGGTGGTCAGGCGCTATTTTCTTCAGGATTTCATATCTTGATTCTGCTGCTTCCTGGTTGCCGATGGCAGTAAAATACATGATGGCAAAACGATTGAACCCGGTAACCTCGGCTAAGTGAAAAACCTGTCTCTCGGGATAAAGCTCCTGGATTTCCATCATCATGCCGAGCACTTCGGTCATTTTTTCATATTCCTTGTTTTCGTAATATTCGGCAGCCAGGTTAAGCTTTCCGAAAAGGTAGTCGGGATGTTCGGCTATGACCCACAGGTTTACTTCCCGGGCTTTTTGCATATTTCCGTTTTCTTTGTATGCCACCGACAGGAAGTTCTTTAATTGGGGATTTTTCGGGTTTTTTTCAATGAGTTTTAATATTTTTTCAATGATTTTTTTGCTGCCCTTACTTTCCGATATTTCATAATATAACGGTTCCAGTTCTCTTCGCAGTTCCGGCGTCATAGCATTTTGTTCATCCATAAACTCCGGGTCGGTGGTTATCTCGTAACCGTATTCTTTAAATCTTTCGTTCAT
>JAIORT010000125.1 GCA_021107975.1 Bacteroidales bacterium
TTTGCCCACAACGAAGACGACTCGGGCGACAGGCTTGTGAACTGGTATAAAGTACCTCAAAAAAATCATAATGAAGGGGAGACCATTACCTTAAAGAATGGGGCAGTTATGAATCAGGCAAAGGAAACATGGAGCTATATCTGGCTTGAGATTCCTGAGATGGAATTCTCCGATACCTATATAAATGAATGGGGTGTTATCATTGGTTCCGATGCATGCAGATCGCGTGAAAAAGAACCCGAACTGACGGATGGGGGAATTGGTTACTGGTTGAGAAGAGCAATGGCTGAAAGAGCAATGACAGCGAAAGAGGCTGTGAAAATCGGGGGTGAACTGGTTGATAAATACGGATACTCTTCGTCGGGAAGAACTTATTGTATTGCCGACCCAAACGAAGCCTGGATGATGGCTGTGGTAAATGGAAAACACTGGGTTGCACAGCGCATCCCTGATGACCACGTGGCTATTATTCCTAATTATTACACCATAACTACTGTAAACCTATTTGATACAGCTAACTTCCTCGGTTCGCCGGATATTTTCGATTATGCCATACAAAAAGGCTGGCTCAATCCTGCTGACCCCGGTGGGTATAATTTCAGGAAACTATACAGCAATCAGAATAACCTTGAAGCACCGGTGAATAAAATCAGGCACTGGCGGTCAATCAATATGCTTTCGGAAAAGCAATACAATATTAATGATGGTTTTCCATTTTCATTTAAACCGAAAGAAAAAATATCATTAACCGATCTTTTTAAAGTTTTACGCGATCATAATGAAGGTTCTGAATACGACGAAACGGATAATTATACAAAAGGCAATCCACATGAAATGGACAGGACTATTTGCTCCAACACCACACAATATGGTTTCGTGGCACAGATACGCAGCAATATGCCTGTTGAGGTGGGCGCCGTTATATGGCTGGCGCCATTTCGTCCATGTGTTCACCCTTTCGTCCCCTGGTATTTTGGAATGATAAATATGCCTGAGAACTTTGCAACAGGAACTTACGATAAGGCTCTGCAAAATCATTTTGAAGAAATTGATAATGTTTTTGAATTTGCACCTGACCATCATTTCCTTAAATTTGTTAAAGATGCAAAAGCAATTGATGAAGATTACGGGAACCGGATAGTTCAAATACAAACGGATGTCAAAGCTTTTGAATCGGAATTGTTAGAGAAGCAGGAAGCGTTTGAAAAAGACATTTTAATTATATATAAAAAGCAACCGGAATTGGCTAAAGAAAAGCTGACGGAATATTCGAAGAAACAGATAAAGCGAGCGGTTAAGATGACTGAAGATTAATAAATATTTTTTTCACTTGTTGAGTCAAAACTACATTAGCATTTATGTACAAAGAGGCTGAGGCTTTGGAATTAAATAAAATAAGTATGCTCCTCCTTTTGACTGAGCTTTCACTTTAGTCTTAACATGAAAATAGCCTTTAACATTATTTAACACCAATATATAAAACTCAAACAATTTGAATCTATAACTTTGCGTTTCTAACAAAAATTTGGAATAATTATGCAAACAGATATCAAAAAATTAAACGAACTCATTCAAAAGGAAAGTGCCTTTGTTGACATGATCAACATGGAAATGCACAAGGTGATTGTAGGTCAGAAACACATGGTCGAAAGGTTAATGATCGGCTTACTGGCAAACGGACATATTTTATTAGAGGGCGTGCCGGGACTGGCAAAAACTCTTGCTGTTACCTCATTGGCAAATGTAATTGACGCTAAATTTGCCCGAATACAATTTACACCCGACCTGCTGCCCGCCGACCTGCTGGGAACCATGATTTACAGTCAGAAAAAAGAGGAATTTATTGTACGGAAAGGACCAATTTTTGCGAATTTCATTCTCGCTGACGAAATCAACCGTTCTCCGGCAAAGGTACAGAGCGCACTTCTCGAGGCGATGCAGGAACGCCAGATCACAATCGGCGATAACACTTATCCGCTGGAAGAACCGTTTCTTGTTCTGGCAACTCAAAACCCAATTGAACAGGAAGGAACCTATCCCCTGCCCGAAGCTCAGGTTGACAGGTTCATGCTCAAGGTTATAATTGACTATCCCCAGCAAGAAGAGGAAAAAATGATTATGAGGCAGAATATATTGAGTGTATTTCCCAAAACAAATACTATCCTGAAAACCGGCGATATACTCAAAGCAAGAAACGTAGTCAGGGAAGTTTACCTGGACGAAAAGATCGAAAATTATATTACCGACATTGTATTTTCATCCCGTTATCCTTCAAAATTCAAGTTGACCAAATTTGAAGGTTTGATCAATTACGGTGCTTCACCCCGTGCAAGTATTTATTTGGCTCTGGCAGCTAAAGCTTATGCATTTATCAAAAGAAGGGGGTATGTAATTCCCGAAGATATAAGAGCCGTGGCTCACGATGTAATGCGCCACCGTATAGGATTAACTTACGAAGCCGAAGCCGAAAATATCACTACCGAAGATATTATCAACGATATTTTAAATACTGTTGAGGTTCCTTAGAAATTGCTGAATTAATGAAAGAAGCTAATGAAATTTTGGCTATTGTTTCATTATCAAGAAAGACATTGAAATCAAGGATTAGTAATTAATTCTATAATTGAAATTTTGGAAACAAAAGATATATTTAAAAAAGTACGGAAGATAGAGATAAAGACCCGGGGGCTTTCAAGTCATATTTTCTCCGGGCATTATCACAGCAGCTTTAAGGGGAGAGGTATGGCTTTTAGTGAGGTGAGAGAATACGGGTTTGGAGATGATATTCGCAGCATCGACTGGAATGTTACAGCCAGATTTAATCATCCTTATGTTAAGATTTTTGAGGAAGAAAGGGAACTGACCGTAATGCTCCTCATTGATGTTAGCGGCTCTAATGAGTTTGGTACGCAACAGCAACTGAAAGAGGAACAGATGACCGAGATAGCGGCAGTTCTTGCTTTTTCAGCCATTCAAAATAACGATAAAGTCGGGGTGATTTTCTTCAGCGATAAAGTTGAAAAATTCATTCCGCCAAAAAAGGGAACTTCACATATTCTAAGAATCATCAGGGAATTAATCGATTTTAAGCCTCAAAGCCAAAAGACAAAAATTTCGGAAGGTTTACGGTATCTTACCAATGCTATTAAAAAAAGATGTACGGTATTTATAATCTCCGACTTTATGGACAAAGGATTCGACAAAGCCCTGAAAATAGCAGGTAACAAGCACGATATCGTAGCTATCAGGGTATATGATAAACGTGAGACCGATTTGCCGAAAATGGGGCTGGTAAAAGTTTTCAACAAGGAGTCAGATAACAAAATGTGGGTTGATACAAATGATAAAAAAGTGAGGGGTAATTATAAAAAATGGTGGATTGAGCATGAAAAATACCTGAACAGCCTGTTTATTAAAAGTGGTGTTGATGCAACCCACATAAGTACCGACAAAGATTATGTGAAACCATTAGTGAATTTATTTAAAAGAAGGGAAGCAAGATTTTAATATGAAGATTTTATCTAAAATAGCAACTTTATTAATTTTACTATTTTGGCAATTGGTGCTAACTGCACAAATTGAAGCAGGAGCAACGCTTGATACCAACTCAATACTCGTTGGCGATCAGACAAACCTGGTACTTTCATTTTCCTGTCCTGCCGATTTCAGTGTAGCATGGCCCAATTTGGCTGATACGATTATTTCGGAAATTGAAATAATAGAAAAATCCAAAATCGACACAGCATATTCGGAAAATGAAAGCCTGGCATATTTAAGGCAGACACTAAAGATTACCAGTTTCGACTCAGGGTTTTATGCCATTCCGCCATTCCGGTTCAATTACAGGCACCCCGGTGATTCAGGTATCCATTTTAAAGAAACGGATGCTTTGCTGCTCGAGGTAACTACTATACCTGTTGATACCGAACAAGCTATAAAAGACATTAAAAATCCTTTAGAAGCGCCTTATACTTTCAGGGAAATATTACCGTGGATAATTATTATTCTGATTGTTTTAGCAGTTGGATATTTTGTTTATTATTTCTTACAAAAAAGAAAGAATGCCGAACCTATTTTTAAGGCGTCTCCAAAACCCAAGCAACCGCCACATCAGATTGCTCTGGATGCTCTTGAAAACCTCCGGCTCAAAAAATTATGGCAGAGCAACAGAATCAAAGAATATCACACCGAATTAACTGATATTATCAGAATTTATATCTCTGGAAGATTTAACATTCATGCTTTGGAATTTACAACTGACGAGATAATGGAAGCCATTGGCAATACAGCTACTAATGAGCAAGCAAAAGAAAAGCTGCGGCAAACTTTAATACTGGCAGACCTTGTTAAATTTGCCAAAGAACAGCCATTGCCTCTGGAACACGATGCAAGCCTGAATAATGCCTTTGATTTTATTAAAGAAACAATTCATAAAGATGTTTAATAATATAGAATTTGCAAAACCGGAATATTTATACCTGTTAATTATTATACCATTGTTGGGATTATGGTATTGGTACAAATACAGGAAAGATAATGCCGATATACAGATTTCAAATACTGAAAGCTTTGAAGCCACGCCTAAAAGCCTGAAGCAATACCTGTATTTTGGGTTGTATGTTTTTCGCGGACTTGCAATCGCCCTGTTGATTATTGCCCTTGCCCGGCCTCAATCTACATCAAGCAGGCAGGATGTAACAATTGAAGGGATTGACATTGTAATGGCGCTGGATGTTTCGGGCAGCATGTTGGCAATGGACCTGAAGCCCGACAGGCTGGAAGCTGCGAAAGAGGTGGCTGCAGAATTTATCTCGGGAAGACAAAACGACAGGTTCGGCTTAGTAATTTTTAGTGGGGAGACATTCACCCAATGTCCTCTGACTACTGATCATGTTGTTATTAAAAATCTTTTTAAAGATGTAAAAAGCGGTATGATTGAAGACGGGACAGCCATTGGCGATGGACTTGCAACAGCAGTTAACAGGTTAAAAGATAGTAAAGCAGTGAGTAAAGTAATTATTTTATTAACCGATGGTGTAAACAACATGGGCTCACTCGATCCGCTTTCATCTGCCGAAATAGCAAAAGTCTATGGTATCAGAATTTATGCGATTGGAGTTGGAACAGAAGGCACAGCACCTTATCCGGTTCAGACACCTTTTGGACCTGATGTACGATATATGGAGGTGCAGATTGATGAAGAATTGCTTCAACAGGTAGCTGAAATGACTGACGGCAGGTATTTCAGGGCAACCAGCAACCGGAAGCTCAGGGAAATATATAATGAAATAGACCAACTGGAAAAATCAAAAATCGATGTTACTGAATTCAGTAAGAAAAAAGAGGAGTTTTTTCCCTTTGCACTGCTTGCTTTTATTTTAATTACACTTGAAGTGATACTGAGAAATACTACATTTAAAACAGTACCATAATGTTAGATATAAGATATAAAAATAAACTCTAAACTCTAAACAGAAAACAGATAAAAATGTTTCGATTTGAACATACAGATTTTTTATATGCACTGATATTGATTCCGTTGTTAACAATTATCTTTATCTGGATGTTGCACTGGAAGAAAAAGGCATTGGACAGATTTGGCGATTGGCGAATCATACACAGACTTTTACCTGCTATTTCAAAAAACAGGGTTATAACGAAATTTATTCTGTTGATGATTGGATATGCTTTTTTAATAATTGGAATTGCTAATCCGCAAACAGGTTCAAAGCTTGTTGAAGGAGAACGTGAGGGTATTGATGTGATGATTGCACTTGACGTTTCCAATAGTATGCTGGCGCAAGATATTGAACCCGACAGGCTGGAAAGAGCAAAGCAGGCTATTTCGAAGCTAATCGATAAACTGGGTAACGACAGGATTGGAATCATCGTTTTTGCAGGGCGTGCTTATATGCAGTTGCCTATTACAACCGATTATGCTGCAGCCAAGATGTTCCTGAATACAATTAATACAAAAACTGTCCCGACACAAGGAACGGCAATTGGCGAAGCTATTGAAATGGCAATGGATTCGTTTGATGATGAAACCCATAGCAGGGCAATCGTTGTAATAACGGATGGAGAAAACCATGAAGATGACGCTTTAAAAGCTGCTAAAAAAGCATCGGAAAAGGGTATAAATGTTTATACAATTGGAATGGGTATGATAGATGGCGCTCCTATTCCCGAATACGACCGGTATAACCGCATGACAGGTTATAAAAAGGACAGGCAGGGCAACACTATTATTACAAAGCTGAATGAAGCCATGCTGCAGCAAATAGCGTCGGCAGGCAAGGGCGCTTATATAAGAGCAAATAATACACAGGCGGGATTAAAAAAAGTGTTTGAAGAGATAAATAAGCTTGAAAAAACAAAATTTGAAAGTAAAATGTTTTCGGATTACGAAGACCGTTTCCAGTACTTTATTGCAGCATGTTTAATATTTCTTTTGTTAGAAGTGTTAATATTTGAAAGAAAAAGTAAATGGCTTAGTAAATACGATTTATTCAATAAGTAAC
>JAIORT010000965.1 GCA_021107975.1 Bacteroidales bacterium
CCCGGATAGTGATTTCAATATTATCCTTTTCCGGTAAATACAAATTAACTTTTGTTTTTTCTTTAAACGGGTTTGGATAATTCTGTGAAACAGAGATAGTATTTTTTCCAAACTTGTCCGTATGGATTGTTTCATTATTTCCGATACTTGTAACATAATCCAACACAAATACAGTATCGGGTGCATAAAATGTTGTATCCCCACCCTGGGTAAGGTTTTCAATTATTATACTGTCCATTGGAACGTACTGACCGTTGTTCTCCGCTGTGAAAGTAAATTCCATTGTGGGTTTTTGGCTAAAGGCATTTAATATAAGTCCGAATGCCAGAATCGAAAGTAAAATTTTTATTTTCATAAGGCTACGATTTTCATAAGTATTTATATTTTGTATTTCTGTTTTCTTTGTCATTATGATGGATAAATGTTATATCCAACGATATTAAAGTTGAAATTGCTGTTTATGAGATAAATTAACAAATTAGTCCAGCATACAACGCACTGCGAAGCCGTCCAACTTATTTGTGCAACTCCGCCATACCTGTGCGGTATTGTAGTCCAGGAACCGTTGGAACGCCGGGTATGAACCGAGATCGGTTGATGTCCACAATTGTCCGTTTAACGTGAGGTTCCAGAAATTTCCGTTAGTGTTACGGTGGCCGGTCGGCAGGGCTGTGAAGCCACTCGAATTTGTTGCCCCTGTATTGGGTGAAGTCCAATGGGCTGTACCGGCTTCTTTGAGTTTACCTCCTTCATCTGTTCCTCTCCAACCTTCCTCATCAGCTTGTGATTGCGTCATACCGAGATACATTTCCATAGTTTTCCATTCAGCGTCAGTCGGTATATGCCAGCCGGCAGGGCAAATACCTTGTGCACCGGGTGTCGTTACATATTGCATTATCTCATTCCATTGGTACAGACCACCGTAAACATCGCAATTACTTGTGTTGTTGCCATAACAGTATTTTTCAATAGTGCTGTTATCAGTCATTTCAAGTACCCCGTCTATCCTCGCTCCAATGTTCATGTTTTCGGCCATCCAGCATTGTGTGCCAATTTGTACTGTGTTATAACTTTGCCCGTCGCGGTAATCTGTGAACGGGTCACCACAAATAATAGGGATTTCATCCGGCACCTGGCAAACCATCCCAATATTATTTAACCAAACATCATTTTTATCAATATTATTAACTTCGCTGTCCATATCAAAATCACCGGAATAATATCCTTTCTTTCCAGCCTGCAAATCCCAGACGTTGTTTATATCTGCGATTTCAACAGTATCATTGGCATCACCATCCCCGGCATACATACCGTAAACTCCACTGAGGTTTTTCAGTGCATCTGTTCCATAAGCCTGTCCTGACGGTGTTGTAAAATCGTAAGTATAAACCCCGCCGGATTCGGTTAACGGGTTAGCTGACATGATACCGAGGTGGTTGCGGTGCCAGATTACCACGAACAAATTGTTGGTGATGGGGGTAGAGACAACGCATGCGTTGCCTGTACCATCCAAACCAACAACAGAACCATCTTTCAAAAGAAATGCCGCCTGCCTTGCAATCATAGCGCCGGGCCTGGCAGTGGAAACATCCCCGGTGGTTTCCCTTAATTCTATCAACACCCAGTCAACCACATCTGCATTCGGGATACTTGCAACGGTTTCTGTTCCTTGGTAATCCCATTTCAAAGAATCATTATAAGGTTGGGATAAAGGGATGTGTCCCGGATTAAGGTTTGTATTCATATCGGCGCCATTGTATGGCCCTTCGAGATAAACTGTAAGGTCAAGGTCAAGCCTGTTGACTTCTGTTGTAAACGACCAAATATCACATCCCGAAGCCGTGTTGGTTGAATTATATGGTATAACCTGCCAATAATAGGTTTGACCAAAACCCAGTGCTATGCATGGAGTGTACGATGTAACACTTCCCACATCCAATTCATTTTCTATGTTTGTTGGCGGATTATCGGTTCCGAAGTATAACAGGTATGCATCAGCCTCCGGTACGTTATTCCATTCCAGGGAGGTGTTGACACTTATGTCAGTTGTTGCATTTAACGGAGTAACAGGAGTTGTGCAGCTTACAGGAACACTTGTACTTACCTCTACCAAACTACCGTAATAAGGATAAGCTCCGTTTGTACCATCAAAATCGTAAATACTTGTCATAATACCGGTAGTGATGTTATACGAATAGATACTGCCAAAATCGTTAATATAAGTATCCGATGTGTAGCCATACAAAAGCCCATCGGAAGCCTGCATTAAGTCGCTTACTGGAGTAGCCCCATTGGTACCATTAAAATCGGCAATTTTGGTATATGTATCGTCAAGCGGGTCATATTTAAAGAGGACACCATAATCGTAGGCACCCCCTTGTTTCGCTGACCCATATAGTAGCCCGTCAGAAGCTTCAAACAATCCCCCCTCAGGATATTTACCATCTATAAAAAAATCGTATGTTTTTGTGAAAATACTGGTAGCCGGGTCAAATTTATAAATTGTTCCGTATGCCCCTCCTTGATACGTCATTCCATATAACAAGCCGTTAGAAGCCTGTATTAATTTGCCACATGGATTAGATCCGTTTGGCCCATCAAAATCATGTATTTTGGTAAAACTATCGGTAGCCGGGTCGAGTTTAAAGATAACACCACAGTCATCGTTGCCCCCTTCAGACCTTGTCCCATATAACATCCCATCAGAAGCCTCCATTAAACCTCCCCCAAAATATCCCCCGTCAATTCCATTAAAATCATGTATCCTGGTATAAATACCGGTAGCCGGGTCGAGTTTAAAGATAACACCTAAGTTATTGTCACCTCCATCTATGGTCATTCCATATAACAACCCGTTAGAAGCCTGCATTAAAGAACCTGAAGGCGGTGCTCCATTGGAATAATCAAAATCGTGCATTTTGGTAAAATTACCGGATGCCGGATCAATTTTAAAGATAACACCCATGTCATTGGTTCCTCCTTCATCCGTCATTCCATATAACAACCCGTCAGAAGCCTGCAATAAACCATCGGTTGGAAAACCGCCGTCTGTTCCGTTGAAAAAATGTTTTACGGTATAATTGTCCGTACCCGCATCATAGCAGTATATTACGCCATGATGACCCGAATAGTCAGAGGCTACCATTCCCCACAGGTTGGGCTGGGCATTTGCACTGTGGCTTATTAATAATCCAAAAAACAGGACGCCGAAGATGATTGATTTGATAATCTGTAAATTTGATTTCATTGTTATAAGTTTTAGTTACATATTTATTGTTATTAGTCAGGGAAAATCCCAAATTTCTTATATTCAGTTATGGATTACAAATCCAAAAGTAATCAATTTTCGGATTAACTTACCCACCACCCTTTGCTTAAATCCGAAAAAGCCCGGGGCTTGCTTACTCATCCGATGACTCCAAGTCATCGGATGAATCACTTAGCACTATTCCGGCACCTGGCTTCCTTCTCCCTCGTTGGGAACCCATATATCGTTCTTATCAGGATTATTCACTTGTCCGTCCATATCAAAATCGCCTGACCAGTATCCTTTCTTTCCAGCCTGCAAACTCCAGATGTTGTTTTTGTCGGCAACTTCAATAGTACCATTGGCATCACCATCTCCTGCGTACATTCCGTAAATTCCACCGAGATTTTTCTGTGCATCTGTTCCATAAGCCTGTCCTGTACCAGAAGTAAAATCCCAGGAATAAGTACCTCCGACATCTGTTAACGGGCCGGACGACATAATCCCCAGGTGGTTTCTATGCAAGACAACGGCATACAGGTTTTGAGTAATAGTTACATCAAAATGCAACAGTCCTGAGCCATCAGTTGTAACAATATCTCCGTTTTTCAGGATAAACCCTGCCTGGCGGGCGATTCTTTTGCCGGCTGTTGCTGTTGAAGCCGCTCCGCTTGTTTGGCGCAGCTCTATCAAAACCCAATCAACTACATCTGTATTGGGAATTGATGTTACATATTCTCCGCCTGAGTAATTCCAGGGCGGTCCAACATAAGGCTGGTCAACGGGTAAATGATTATTGCTATTAAGTAATGTATTCATTTCCGTAGTACCAAAGGGACCTTCTAAGAAAGCCTTCAGGTTTACGTCAATTCCTGCCGTTGTAACTGTAACGGTCATTTCATCCGATCCTGTGCAACCGAGGTCATCAATCACAGTTAAGGTATAAGTAATTGTATTTGGCGGATTGGCAATCGGATCGAAAATATTCGGATTGGTCAGCCAGTCGGATGGTGTCCACTCAATATTATATGGAGTTGTTCCACCTGTGGCAGAGCCATTCAATTGAGTTGATCCCCCGGCACTGATAACAACATCACTTCCTGCATCCACTACTAAAGCATTCGCTGCAATAGAAATATCACCAGTGTTAAACGCCATGGCAAAAATATTTCCATCAGGGTCGCTGTATTCACAATTTCCAGGTGTTTGTGTATCCCAGGTTAGTGTTGTTGAAATTCCTGCATTCGCTTTAAACTTGTATTTAATCAGTGTGCCAGCGCCGATGTTTGCAGGGGTAACAGATACCCAGCTAAGGATAACCTGCGATCCGATGGCATTTACAATCAACATCCCTCCTGAAAGTTCACTGTTTGGGGATTCATACCCTTCAAAAGATAATTTGGTATCATCGAAATTTAATGTAAGCGATATTGCGCCTACATTATTACAATTCGTAACCCATACAGGAACCGAAATATTTCCGGTACAGGAATTTGTAATGTCCACCGCAGAAGTAACAATTATAGGTGGAATTACAAACAACATTGCCGAATCGGAAAAAACAGACGGTGGGCATGTTCCTGTTACAAAACATCTGTATAAATATTCATCCATTGCCTGGTCAACAGGATTGATTTGCAATGTTGCCGTATTTGTCCCTGAATAAGGAGCAATATTTGTCAGGCTTATCCATGTGCTTCCATTATTATCACTTTCCTGCCATTGATAACTCAATCCCGTTCCTGTTGCAGATACGGAAAAACTCGTTCCTGTTCCTTCGGGTGCGGTTTGATTGGAAGGATTTCCTGTAATTAAAGGAGGTTGGTAAACAGTAACATTTCCGTTTACATAATTATCGAAAATGATATTACCATCGATATCACTGAATTCACAATTTCCTTCCGCCTCATTGTCCCAGTCAAGGATAGTGCTTCCTGTAACACCTGTGAAGACAAGTTCAAGAAGAAGATCATCGCCAATGGTTACAGGAGTAGTGGAAGTCCATGTAAAATAGACGGTTCCTCCTGCATCATTAATAACAAAATTACCCCCTGAAAGCGCACCGTTCAATGTTTGATAATTGTCATAAGCAAGTATAGCTTCATTATATTTAAGCGCTAAAGAAAATGATGCAACACCAATAAAGTGAGTTACATCGATTGGTACTGTAATGGACCCCGGACAATCCGAAACAGTTCCTGCAATAGCAGTTATCCTGGGAAGAACAAGTAACTCCGCATGATCAGATACAGCATCAGGAGTACAATACCCGCTTACAATACAACGATACCAGAAACCGCTCATCGAAAGCTGTGCATTGGAAATATTTAATGTTGCATTCGTAACGCCACTGTAATAACCTCCATTTACGAGGTCTGTCCAGATGCTTCCTCCGTCAGTGCTTATTTGCCATTGATAATTAATCCCTGAAGCTATAGCCGAAACACTAAAGCTGGTTCCGGTATTCTCTGGTATCAATTTATCGACCGGTTGAATATTGATTTGCGGTACCTGATAAATAGTAAATGAATTATTTTCAAAAACAGATACAATTTCTTCTGCGTTCAAATAGGTATATTCGCAATTTCCCGGCGTTGTTAAATCCCATGTCAGGTTGCTGCTACCAGTCGTTCCGGTAAATAGAATTTCAATAAGCGTTGTATCAGTACCAAAAGTTACAGGTGAAGTAGTTGACCATGACATATAAACCATTCCACCTACTTCATTGCAAACAAAATTTCCGGGCAATAACGAATTTACATTCTGATATCCCGAATAAGTTAACGTTCCGGTATTATAGGTGAACGCCAGTGAAAAAGCAGCAACATCAGTAAAATTGGATGTCAGGATTGGGATTGTAATATTTCCCGGACAAACATTCTGCACATCAAATGAAGTGATAAGCGGCTGAATCACCGTTAACTCCGCTTCATCAGAAATGACTGCAGGGCTGCATGTTCCGCTGATCTCACAACGATAAAGATATCCATGCATTGCCAAAGTAACATCATAAACATTCAGAGTTGCAGAAGTAACCCCGGTCGAAAACCAGTTTACCCCTCCATTAGGACTTTGGTACCATAATCTGCTTATACCTGTGGCTATGGCGTTCACACTAAAACTAACATTGTCTCCAACAAGTGCCGTTACATCATCGGGATGATCAAGAATATCCGGCATTTGATAAACAGTTGCCGTACCATTTGTATAAGAAGAAGGAAGGATATTTCCGTTTGCATCACTGT
>JAIORT010000523.1 GCA_021107975.1 Bacteroidales bacterium
TAATTAGAGACTGTCAATAAAGTCATTGAAATGAAAAAAATTAATAATATTCCTTATTTAATCCCCACTGTTTGCTACTGAAAAAATTATTTGAGCATTATTTAATGTTTCGATTGCCTTAAATATTTCCGCCACTTCTTCAATATTATCTTTTTCAACTTTTATGGTTTTAATCAAATAATAGCTCATTATTAAAACCTGGTTTTCCTTAGGTTGACTGACACTAAAAGAAAAGCTGCCGTAATTATTATCAAGATTGATATTTTCCGGTTTAGATTTTATTTCAATAGGTTTATCAAAATTAATCATATAAGCGTAAGTGTCAGTTCCCATGAAGTCGGGATAAAAGTCAGTATATCTATGTGTTGAATCGAAGTCAGGATAGATAATATGCTTGATCCAGTCTTTAATAATTAATTTGTATTCGGCTTCTCCTGTTTCAATAATATCTTTTGCATTATAATCTGCATTTACAGATGTCCTGAACGGATAAAAGATGTCCGTTTCGCCTGGTTCAACATTGGTAATGGTTTTAATCCCTTTAATATCCCAAACTTTTTTAAGGTATAATGGGTTAATAGTAGAATCACATGGTCGATCCTGGTAAATAAACCTAATTAATGTTGAAAATTGTCCTGACAATGATATTTTGGTGGAGAAATAAACAATATTTTTATTTAAATCTACTTTCACAAGACTGTTTGTTTTCCTGTAATTATCCTTAACCGAACTGGAAGGCGTGGTTAATATTCGTGCAATATCATTGAAATTTCTTTTATAACCCGCATAGTCATAAGTGTATAATAAAAAAACCGGTACATTCTCATAGTAAAAAGGCAATTCTTCACAATACAGGCTATTTCTGTCTGATTTCGGTAAAATATAAACAAGCATATTATTGTTTAAAATCGCAGCAAAAAGAAAATCATTGTCATACATCGGGGCATAATATTTCGGAGAGATACTTCCATATCTTTTGTCTGCGACATAAGCCGTAAAAAAATCATTACCCAGTTTTGGGATCATACTTGCGTAAATAAATTCCTTGTTTTGCTCACGTACTATACCACCATATAATTCTACCCCTGAGTGATCTCTTTTATAATCTTCGTCATTATTATAAAAACTGAATGCATCATCATATTTAACACTATCTGCCACCCAACGCTGAAAAAATCGCAACCTGTTTATACCAATGGTATCTTCACGTGCCATATTAATATATTTGTCAGCCACCCGTTGAAATCTAAGATTATCTTTGTCTTTTGCACCAATTGTATTATCAACAACAGCAGAGCGTAATTTTCCTTCTCTGAACAAAGTCAGAAAATACCATAATGGTATAAAATCCTCCTGGAACGAATTATAATGCTCATATAAAAGTTCGTAAGGTTTAGGGCTAAATGAAAACCATGGCAGTTCGGTATGCGGGTGAGATCCCGGTTCATCCAAACAACCGGACAGGTTTTCAAAATGCCAAAAGTAAGTCATATAATTGTCTTCTAACTCAATAGAAGGTGTGGCATTATTCATGAAATTTGTATCTACTTCCAGGTTTTTATGGTGCGACCATTTCAGATCAAATGATTTACGGGGGTGTATGCTGTGCATAAATATCCTTATTGAGAATAGTCGATACCAGTTGTTAATAAAAGGTAAGTGATAATGATATTTAATTTTAAGAATATCGCCAATCTCAATATTATCAAATGTATAAGTGTATTTATATATAGTTCCAAATCTATTTCTGTCATTTACAACCCTTTCTTCTATATTGCCTTTTTGAGGATTCAGCTTATAGGTCGAATCATTTTGTTTAACAATGTAAGCATCAAAGTTAGTTATCTCTATTTCATCAAACAGGCGGTTTACATTTTTTATCCCTGATGCATGTGGTAAGTATATTTCATCAAATGGCTGTGGTAAGCAGAAAGGGTTTACTAATTTAATTCCGTCTTCATTAATAATTTTATAATCAATTTCCTTTTCCACAATTATATTTATAAAAGCAGCTTTTTCGCCGGAAAACTTAACCTTTAAGGATTCATTCAAAATAATTAAATCCGCGGTTTTGGCAGCTTCTGTAAATTCAGAATCACTTAGCTGTCCAATGGCAAACTGAATACTTAGTATTAATACGCAGATGATAAGAGTAATTTTTCCCATGATTTCAATTAGAAAGAAAAATTTCCTTGTAAAAATAAAAAAAATAAACTGACTAAAAATAATTATTTTAATTCAATAAAATATGCTGTCAATAATAATTAGTGTCCATCTTTTAACTACTGAAGTTGTAAAAAACCAAACGTATTTTTGTACTAAAAACGTAATAATCCAAACGTATTTTTACATAAATGACGTAATAAACCAAACATATTTGCTATTTTTGTAAAATAATTTCAATTAGACAAAAATTAATATCTAAATACTTATGATACGTTTTTTTACCGAATATCTGACAGACTGGAAAAATCGCACACATCGAAAACCTTTGATTGTAAGGGGAGCCAGACAAGTGGGCAAAACTTATACTATTGAAAAATTCGGTAATAAATATTTCTCTGATGTAATAAAAGTAAACTTTGAAGAAACACCTGAATTAAAACAATTCTTCATAACCAACAATGTAGAGCAAATTGTTCAAAATTTGGAAATTTACTTTGGAAGGAAAATTAAATTATCCGATACATTACTTTTTCTTGATGAAATTCAAGCTTGCCCCGAAGCAATAGTTACTTTACGATATTTTTATGAGAAAATTCCAAATTTACATGTTATTGCTGCAGGCTCTTTATTAGATCATACTTTAAACGATTTACAATATTCCATGCCTGTCGGAAGGGTTGAATTCGCTTATATGTACCCTCTATCTTTTTATGAGTTTCTAATTGCAATTAATGAAAAACTTCTTGTTGAGTTTCTGAAAAGCTATAAAATCCAACAAAAAATCCCTCAGCCAATTCATAATAAATTGATAGAATTAGTTCGTTTGTATTTTTTTATTGGAGGAATGCCTGAAGCTGTTAAAATTTATGCTGAAACAAAAAGTTTAATTAATACTGAACGTATTCATGAAAGTATAATCAAATCTTTAGAGTTTGATTTTTCGAAATATGGTACACGTTCGCAACAAATCACAATGACAAAACTGTTGAAATATGTACCGAGAGCAACAGGGCAAAAATTCAAGTACGCTAATTTCGATAATTCTATCCGTTCAGATACCATTAGAAAAGCATTGGATTTATTGAGTATGAGTAGGATAATTCATCTTATTCACAATACAAAAGCAACAGGTATTCCGCTTGAACATGGTGCTATGGAAAAAGTTTTCAAAACTCTTTTTCTTGATATAGGGCTTTCGAATCATATTCTTAAACTACGACTTACAGATCTGGAAAATCTAAACTTGTACAATGAAGGTAGCCTTGCAGAACAATTCATCGGACAAGAACTTTTATGTTTACCCCCTTACTTTACCGAAAACAATATTAATTATTGGATACGCGAAAAAAGAAATTCAGAGGCAGAAATTGACTATCTTATCCAATCAGGAAACCAAATTATTCCGATTGAAGTAAAAGCCGGAAAAACGGGAACACTAAAATCATTACAAATTTTTGTTACCGAAAAAAAATTAGAAAAAGCAATTCGATTCAATTCAGATTTGCCTTCTTCAATACAAGTTGATACATCTATAAAAATTAGTAATAGTATAAAAAAAGTAAATTTTCAACTTATTTCACTTCCTTTTTATCTTGTTCAGGAATTTAATAAATTTTTATAATCAATTTCCTTTTCCACAATTACATTTGATAATTGAACTTGTGTAATCCAAAAGAATAATTAAACTGACACTAAACGGGAATGCAAACAGATAAAGAAACAAACAGCACTAAATCATTTAACTGGTTTATACAAAAATAGAAAAGTTTATGCGTTTCAGTATAACAATAGAGCAATAAAACATTTTTTTCTACTTTTGCGCCTTTGTAAATATAAATTCAACTAGATACAAATATGAACATTCCCAGTAAGTACAATCCCGGACAGACTGAAGAAAAGTGGTACACCTACTGGATGGAACAAGGCTTTTTCAGAAGTGTTCCTGATGAGCGTGAGCCTTATTGTATTGTAATCCCGCCTCCAAATGTAACAGGTGTACTTCACATGGGTCACATGCTTAACAATACAATTCAGGATGTACTTGTACGCCGTGCCCGTATGCAGGGTAAAAACACTCTATGGCTCCCCGGCACCGACCATGCTTCCATCGCTACTGAGGCTAAGGTAGTTGCCAGGTTAAAAGAGGATGGCATAGCTAAATCGGAAATCACACGTGAGGAATTCATGCAACATGCCTATGAATGGAAGGACAAGCATGGCGGGATCATTCTCGAACAGTTGAAAAAATTAGGCGCTTCCTGCGACTGGGAACGGACACGATTTACTATGGATGAGGCATTATATGAATCGGTAATCGATGTTTTTATCGACTTGTACAATAAAGGTCTTATCTATCGCGGAGTGCGTATGGTAAACTGGGATCCCAAAGCCCTGACAGCTCTTTCGGATGAAGAGGTTATTTTTAAAGAAGTTCAGTCGAAGCTATATTACCTTCGTTATAAAGTTGAGGGATCGGATGATGATTGGGTAACTATTGCTACAACACGCCCGGAAACCATTCTCGGTGATACTGCAGTTTGTATAAACCCAAATGATGACAGATTTAAACATCTGCCTGGCAAAAGAGTACTTGTTCCGCTGATCAACCGGTCGGTTCCCATTATTGAAGATGATTATGTTGACATGGAATTCGGAACAGGATGTCTTAAAATTACACCGGCTCACGATATTAACGACTATGAAATCGGCATCAGGCATAAACTCGACACTATTGATATTTTCAATGATAACGGAACATTGAATAAAAGTGCCGAACTTTATATCGGTGAGGACAGGTTTGAAGCTCGTGATAAAGTCCTTGAAGACCTTGAAAGAGCCGGTCATATTGTCAAAATAGAGGATTATGTGAATAAAGTGGGCTATTCCGAGAGAACTGATGTTGTTATCGAGCCAAAACTTTCGTTGCAGTGGTTCCTGAAAATGAAAGAGCTGGCAAAACCTGCCCTTGAAGTTGTAATAAATAATACTGTCAAATTTCATCCCGCTAAATTCAAAAATACTTACAGGCACTGGATGGAGAATGTCCGCGACTGGTGTATATCGCGGCAACTTTGGTGGGGGCAGCAAATTCCCGCATATTATCTACCAAACAGGGAGATTGTGGTAGCCAAAACTAAGGAAGAAGCGTTTGAATTAGCCAAACAAAAATTCAACCTTCCCGATTTAAAGATAGACGAACTTAAACAGGATGAAGATGTTTTGGATACCTGGTTCTCGTCATGGCTTTGGCCTATATCTGTTTTTGACGGAATCAGATACCCTGACAATGATGATATTAAATATTATTACCCGACCAACGACCTTGTTACTGCTCCTGAGATATTATTTTTCTGGGTGGCAAGGATGATTATGGCAGGATTGGAATACAGAGGTGATATCCCTTTTAAAAATGTTTATCTCACAGGCATAGTCAGGGATAAGCTGGGAAGGAAAATGTCGAAGTCGCTTGGTAATTCGCCCGACCCTATTGAACTGATGAATAAGTTTGGAGCCGATGGTGTTCGTGTTGGCATGTTGCTGACATCGCCGGCAGGAAATGACCTTCCGTTTGATGATGTGCTTTGCGAGCAGGGAAGAAATTTCAGTAATAAAATATGGAATGCTCTCAGGCTTATAAAAGGCTGGAACGTGGATGAAAATATTGAACAGCCTGACTATTGTTTCACTTCGGCTAAATGGTTCGATGCAAAGATGAATGCAGCTATTAAAATTATTGATGACCATTTTTCTAAATACAGAATATCGGATGCTTTAATGGCTGTTTATAAATTGATTTGGGATGATTTCTGTTCGTGGTATCTGGAGATGATCAAACCCGGTTATCAAAAGTCTGTTGATAAAGTTACTTATGAAAGAACCATCGGATTCTTCGAAGATTTAATGAAGATTCTTCATCCTTTCATGCCGTTCATTTCCGAAGAAATATGGCATCACCTAAGAGAAAGGGGGGAAAAGGATTGTATTATTGTTGCCCGAATACCGGAAAGTAAAAAATTTGATAAATCCATCCTCGAAACTTTTGATGTCGAAACACAAGTCATCATAGCAATAAGAAACCTTAGAAAAGAAAAAAATATTCCCAATAAGGAATCTATTGAATTGTTTATAAAGAAAAACTACCAACAAGAACCCGATCATACTTTCGACAGCATTATCTCCAAACTCTGTAATCTCAGTGCTATTAAATATGTTGACGAAAAGGTTGCCGGAACTGCATCTTTTATCGTGAAGTCAACAGAGTTTTATGTTCCTTTGGGGAGTTCGGTTGATGTGGAGGCTGAGATCAGAAAGTTAGAAGA
>JAIORT010000325.1 GCA_021107975.1 Bacteroidales bacterium
CCCATAAGCATAGAGAAAACACGGTCGGCTTCAGCACCGTTTTCAATGGTTGCCTGGCGTAAAATCCGGAATTCGGGATTCATGGTTGTTTTCCATAACTGATCGGCATTCATCTCACCCAAACCCTTATAACGCTGAATATGGATACCTTTCTCGCTTCCATTGTCAGAGAACTCTTTTACGGTGTCAACTCTTTCATCTTCCGACCAGCAGTACTTTTCCTGTTTGCCTTTTTTAATTAAAAATAGGGGAGGGGTTGCAATATACACGTGCCCGTTTTCGATAAGTTCTTTCATATATCTGAAAAAGAATGTAAGCAGCAGCGTGGCAATATGGCTTCCGTCAATATCGGCGTCAGTCATTATGATGATCTTGTGATAGCGCATTTTTTCCAAATTTAATGCCTTGCTGTCTTCTTCAGTTCCAATGGTTATTCCCATTGCCGTAAACATATTTCTTATCTCTTCATTCTCAAAGATTTTATGCTGCATTGCTTTTTCAACATTCAGGATTTTACCTCTTAGGGGAAGAATTGCCTGGAACTTCCTGTCGCGACCCTGTTTTGCGGTTCCGCCAGCCGAATCGCCCTCAACAAGGTAAATCTCGCAGAGTGCCGGGTCTCTTTCCGAGCAGTCGGCAAGTTTACCTGGTAATCCGGTATTTGAAAGCACATTTTTCCGTTGAACCAACTCACGTGCCTTACGTGCGGCATGTCGTGCAGTAGCAGCCAGGATTACTTTATTAACGATGGTTTTGGCTTCCTTCGGATGCTCTTCTAAGTAATTTGAAAGATGTTGGCTTACCATCTGATCAACAGCGCCCATTACCTCCGAATTGCCAAGTTTTGTTTTTGTTTGTCCTTCAAACTGAGGCTCTGCAACCATAACTGAAATTATAGCTGTTAATCCTTCCCTGAAGTCATCACCGCTAATATCGAATTTTAGTTTAGCAAGCATACCCGATTTCTCGGCGTAAGATTTTAAAGTCCTGGTCAGTCCTCTTCTGAAACCGGCAAGGTGAGTACCGCCTTCATGGGTATTGATATTATTAACATAAGAGTGGAGGTTCTCGGCAAAAGAAGTGTTATATTGCATTGCTATTTCCACCGGTATGTTGTTTTTCTCGCCTTCAATGGCAATAGGATCATTCATCAGCTTCTCCCTTGTGGCATCCAGAAAATTGATGAAATCTTTTAATCCCTCTTCTGAGAAATAAGTATCTGTAATAAAATTACCTTCATCATCCTTTTCGCGCTCATCGGTAATGGTAAGTCTTATTCCTTTATTAAGAAAAGCTAATTCCCTTAATCGTGATGATAGTATATCATAACTATATTCCAGGGTTACAAAAATGGTATGGTCAGGTATAAAAGTAACTTCTGTTCCGGTTTTTGTTGTTTCACCGATAACCTTAACAGCGTATTGTGGTTTTCCTTTTTCATATTCCTGAACAAATATTTTTCCTTCACGACATACTGTAACTTTAAGTTTACCGGAAAGAGCATTAACGCATGACACGCCAACCCCATGCAAACCACCTGATACTTTATACGAGCCTTTATCAAATTTTCCACCGGCATGTAACACTGTCATTACGACCTCAAGGGCTGATTTATTTTCTTTTTCGTGTATGCCCGTGGGAATACCTCTTCCGTTATCAACAACAGTGATTGAATTATCCTCGTGTATGGTTACATCAATTGTATCGCAAAAACCGGCAAGCGCTTCATCAATAGAATTATCAATAACTTCATATACTAAATGGTGCAAGCCTCTTGAGCTTAAATCACCGATATACATGGCAGGTCTTTTCCTTACAGCTTCCAGTCCTTCAAGAACCTGAATATTATTTTCATTGTAATTTTCCTGTGCAAATAGATTTTTTTCTTCCGCAGTCATTTTCAGTAAGTTAAATTAATTTTTTAAAGATGTGCAAAGATAATTATCTTTTTGGAGAAAAGCTATCGAAACAACTTAAAAATCAACGTTTTTATTAACAAATTGTTGTTAAAAAAGTCTGGGATTGTTCAAAAATATTTTATATAAAAAAATTAGGTAAGTAATCAGTGTGCTAATGAAAAATCAGAAAATAAATAGTATTTGTAGATATTCCTACCCCTACACCCCTTCCAGAAGGGGATAATTGGTATTTATTTTCTGATTTTTCAACAATATAACGAAATTCAATTCAATTATTGATTAGTTACAAAATTAGAAGTATTTATACTCATATTTCAAAACATACTGCTGGTTAATTCCCTGCCCATGAAAATTGATAAACACTTTTGTTTCGATCACATTATTGCTTTCATTAAATTTTCGTTCGACTGAATTGTTGACTTCATCTTCTTTATTCGTCTCAATCTGCTCAATGGCGTTTCCTCTTTCGTTATAAGTGATTTTGGTGGTATTTTGTCCGTAAGGAGTTTCTTCTGTGATTTTTATTAATTTACCGCTATCGTTATAAGTATAACCGGCTTTGCCTGTTAATTTTTCTTTTTTGTCATACTGTCGTTGTTCTAAAAGATTTCCTTTTTCATCGAAAGTATTTCTGAATGTAACATTTTTTTCTTCGACAGACCATACATTATGTTCTGTTATATTTCCCGAATTATCTAATTCAAATGTTTCCTTTTTCATCAGTTCGTTATACTCATATTTTTCTTTCAGTATCAGCTTCCCATCTTTATATTTAGCCGTTTCCTTCGCCTCAATCTCACCATAAGAATCCACCGTTATCTTTTCTGTCAGATTTTGCATAGCATCATATTTGTACTCGATGGTGTCTTTTGTCCCGTCCTGGTAATGCACGAATGATTTGATGATTTTCCCTTTTTCATCTCTTTCATACGTTTTGTGTTCGGCAATTTCATTTTTATCCAAATAGCTGATCTCTTCGATAAGGTTGCCTTTTTCATCATACTTGTTTTCATACTTATCTTCTATTTTGCCCGAAGAATCATATTTTATTTCTAAAATCATATTGCCGTTTTTATCAAATTCCGAATGGCTGTATTTAGAGCCTTTCACTTCCGGTTCTTCTGCTTTGATGTTTTCGGCTACGTAATCGTACTTGTATAAAGTAGATGATTTGATTTTTCTCATGTGCTTAAAAATTTGTAATATATTAACTGTTTGCTACTTACATTCCAATCATCCCCCGCTGTGTCTCAATATAAAAAAAACATAAGTGTTTCATATTATATTAAATTAAAAATTAATTTTGGCAATGATATAAAATTTAAATTTAAGTTACTATGAAAAGATTTAATTATTTAATTATTCTAATTGCTTTTGCAGTTATGACAAGTTGCGAACAAAAACAAAAAAAGATTGTTACTGCCCCTTATCCGGCAACAAACAAAGTTGACCAGGCAGATGATTACTTCGGAACAACAGTTGCCGACCCATACCGCTGGCTCGAGGATGATAACTCTGAAGAAACTGCTGAGTGGGTCAAAGCGGAAAATGAAGTTACATTTGCTTATCTCGAACAAATTCCATTCAGGAATAAGGTTAAAGAAAGACTGAAACAAATTTGGGATTACGCAAAATACAGTGTGCCTTTTAAAAGAGGCAATAAGTATTTCTTCTTTAAAAACGATGGAATGCAAAACCAGTATGTCCTCTATATTCAGGACAATCTGGAAGCCGAACCTGAAGTATTTCTCGACCCGAACGAATTTTCGGAAGACGGAACTGTTGCTTTGTCAAATCTGGGAGTAAGCAAGGATGGTAAATATCTTGCTTATGGTATTGCACAGTCGGGTTCCGACTGGAATGAGCTTTTTGTTATGGATGTGGAAACAAAAAAACAATTAGACGACCACTTAGAATGGGTCAAATTTTCAGGCATTTCGTGGAAAGACGATGGGTTTTATTACAGTCGCTATGATGAACCCGGAGAAGGTGAAGAACTTTCGGAAAAAAACGAATATCATAAAGTTTATTACCACAAAATCGGCACACCGCAGAGCGAAGATGTATTGATATATAAAAATGATGAATACCCGCTTCGGAATTATTACGGAGGAACAACCGAAGATGAATCATTCCTTATAATAAGTGAATCGGAAAGCACCAGCGGGAATGTTCTGTACGTGAAAAAGACGAATGGAAGTAATAAAGATTTTATACGAATAACTCCTGATAATTTCGACAATGAATATAACGTAATCGATAACCTGAATGACAAGCTGTTGATTATGACTAATGAGGATGCACCCAAATGGCAGCTTGTTCTGGTTGACCCTGCAAATCCTTCAAAGGAAAACTGGCAGGTAATTATCCCTGAGAAAGAAGAAGTATTGCAGACAATTTCATTAATCGGTGGAAAAATTGTTGCCGAATACATGAAAGACGCCACAAGCAAAGCCTCCATCTATACCTTTGACGGCACATATCTTAATGATCTTGAACTACCCGGCATCGGTTCTCTGTCGGGTTTGAGAGGCAAAAAAGATGAAGACCTTGCGTTTTATGGCTTCACATCTTTTACATTTCCGTCTGCCGTGTATAAATACGACATCTCCACAAATACATCAGAGGTTTACACGCGTTCTGAAATTGACTTTGATGTGGATGCTTACGAAACTAAGCAGGTTTTTTATGAAAGTAAAGACGGAACAAAAGTCCCGATGTTCCTGGTATATAAAAAAGGTATGAAAATGAATGGCAAAAATCCCACCTACCTATACGGATATGGCGGGTTTAATATCAGCCTGACGCCAAGTTTCAGACTGGGCAGGTTGATATTGCTGGAAAACGGTTTTGTATTTGCCATGCCGAACCTCCGCGGTGGAGGCGAATATGGCAAAGAATGGCATAAAGCAGGTACTAAACTGCAAAAGCATAATGTATATGATGATTTTATAGCTGCAGCAGAATATTTAATTAAAGAAGATTACACTTGCCCTTGTAAGCTGGCTATTGCAGGCGGCTCTAACGGAGGACTGCTGGTTGCCGCGTGCATGATACAACGACCCGACCTGTTTAAAGTGGCTTTGCCTGCTGTCGGAGTATTGGATATGCTACGTTATCATAAGTTCACCATTGGCTGGGCATGGGCTTCGGATTATGGTACGAGCGAGGACAACGAGGAGATGTTTAAATATTTGTATAAATATTCTCCTTTACACACTTTGAAAGATAGTGTTGAATATCCTGCAACCTTCATAACTACTGCCGACCATGACGACAGGGTTGTACCTGCACATTCATTTAAGTTTGCAGCAACCTTACAGGAAAAACAAACCGGCGACAATCCTGTTTTAATAAGAATTGACGTAAAAGCCGGTCATGGCGGTGGAAAACCAACAGCAAAAGTAATAGAAGAATATGCAGATGAATGGTCGTTTATGATGTATAATTTGGGAGTGGAGCCGGAGTATTAATTCATTAATTATTAATAAAACATATCTAAGATAAATAATTGTTATGAAAACAAATATGAAATTAACAGCGGTATTTCGTCCTGAAGAAGACGGAGGTTATATTGCTTATATTGAAGAAATGCCCGGAGTTAACACACAGGGTGATAATCTTGAGGAAGCAAAAAGTAATTTGATGGAAGCTTTAACAATGGTTATGGAAGTAAGACGCGAAATGGCAAAAAAAGAAATATTAACTGCTGTAAAAAAATCATCAAAGCAAAAAATAATTACAGAAGAAATTTTTTTAGGAGTATGAAAAGGTTTCATTTTATTAAACATCTCTCAAAAAATAATTGCGTATTGATAAGAGAAGGAGGAAATCATTCAATTTTTCTTAATACTTCAAATAATGAAGTTTCATCTATACCAAGGCATAAAGAAATACGTAATAACATCTGTCGCAAAATATGTAAAGATTTGGAAATACCTTCACCTTTCAAATAATTATGAATGAAAAAAAAGTCATCATCGGTCTTTCAGGTGGAGTTGACTCCAGCGTGGCTGCATATCTTCTACAAAAGCAAGGCTACGATGTGGAAGCTTTGTTTATGATCAACTGGAAGGACAGCAGCGTTACACTTTCGGGTGATTGCTCGTGGGAGGAAGATATCATTATTGCAAAATTAGTGGCTAAAAGACTGAGGATTCCCCTGCATGTAGTCGATTCCAGTAAGGAATATATAGCAAAGGTGGTGGATTATATGTTCTCGGAATATCAAAAAGGCAGAACACCAAATCCTGATGTATTATGTAACCGCGATATCAAATTCGATGTTTTTATTGATAAAGCCCGTGAAATCGGGGCTGATTATTTTGCAACAGGTCATTATTGCAGGAAAGAAGAAATTCAAAAGGACGGAAAAACAATTTACAGACTTCTTGCCGGCAGCGACCCGAATAAAGACCAGAGTTATTTCCTGTGCCAGTTATCGCAGGAGCAAATCAAAGATGCCCTTTTCCCTGTTGGTCATCTCCTGAAACCGGAAGTTAGAAAAATAGCAAAGGAACTTGACATGGCTTCAGCGTATAAAAAGGATTCGCAGGG
>JAIORT010000263.1 GCA_021107975.1 Bacteroidales bacterium
TTAAAAAAAATTGAGTTGGCTCATTCCAACAGATTCAACTAATTCAACAGATTTAACAAATTCAATAATTATAAATATGAAACAACTAATTGAATGTGTACCTAATATTAGCGAAGGCAGAGATGAGAATATTATAAAACAAATTACTGATATGGTCGAGACCGTTGACGGGGTCAGACTGATAGATGTTGATAAGGGCAAGGCAACAAACCGGACAGTAATCACTTTTGTCGGTCCACCGGATGAAGTTTGTGAAGCTGCTTTCAGATTGGTTAAGAAGGCTTCTGAGCTTATTGATATGAGTAAACATTCGGGCGCTCATCCCCGGTTCGGAGCAACAGATGTATGTCCTCTTGTTCCTGTTGCCAATATTACAATGGATGAAACTGTGGAATATGCCCGTAATCTTGGAAAAAGAATAGGGGAGGAGCTGGGTATTCCGGTTTATAATTATGAATTTGCTGCTTTTACTGAAGAAAGAAGAAATTTGGCAAACTGCCGTTCAGGTGAATATGAAGGGCTAAAGGAAAAGCTGGCTGATCCGCACTGGAAACCCGACTGGGGTCCGGCAGAGTTTAATGAGCATGTTGCTAAAACAGGTGTTACTGCGGTTGGAGCAAGGAATTTTTTAGTAGCCTATAATGTAAATCTTAATACAACTTCTACAAGGAGAGCAAATGCCATTGCTTTTGATGTAAGGGAAAGAGGACGAGTGAAACGCGAAGGAGACCCTGTAACAGGAAAAATTGTAAAGGATGAAAAAGGAAATCCTGTTTACATTCCCGGCTTACTTAAAAAAGTAAAAGCCATTGGCTGGTTTATCGAGGAATACGGTATTGCGCAAATTTCAATAAATCTGACAGACATCACCGTAACATCTGTCCATGAAGCCTTTGATGCAGTATTCAAAAGTGCTGATTCACGGGGCATTCGTGTTACAGGTTCTGAATTGGTCGGCGTTATCCCGCTTAAAGCAATGCTGGATGCTGGTAAGCATTACCTCAGAAAACAAAGGCGTTCGCTCGGTATCCCTGACAGAGAGATCATTAGAATTGCAGTTAAATCACTCGGATTAGACGAACTGGGACCATTTGATCCTGACAAAAAGATTATTGAATATATTCTTGAAGGTAATTCCGGTAAGAAATTGGTAAATATGACTGTGGTTGATTTTGCAAATGAAACAGCTTCGGAATCACCGGCGCCGGGTGGTGGCTCAATTGCTGCAACTATGGGTGCTATGGGCGCTGCATTGGGGACAATGGTTGCAAATCTTTCTTCACACAAAAGAGGCTGGGATGATCGCTGGGAGGAATTCTCCGACTGGGCTGAAAAAGGGAAATATTACCAGGATGAATTAATGAAAATGGTTGACGAAGATACGAACGCATTTAATAAAATCATGGATGCATTCGGCTTACCTAAGAAATCGGAAGAAGACAAAGCTGCACGTAACAAAGCAATTCAGGAAGCTACAAAATATGCAATTGAAGTGCCTTTTAAAGTAATGAACCTGTGTTACGAATCAATGGAGGTAATGAAGGCTATGGCTGAGATTGGAAATCCAAATTCGGTATCCGATGCCGGAGTTGGGGCTATTGCTGCGCTTGCAGGTGTGAAAGGGGCTTTTCTTAATGTGAAAATAAATGCCGGCGGACTTGATGATAAAACTTTTGTAGATGATATAATAAAAAAGGGACAGGATATCCAGAAGAAAGCAGCATTGCTTCAAAAGGAAATACTTAATATTGTTGATGAGAAAATTTAATAACTTTACAGAGGTTTTAGAAATATCAGAATCAATTAACAAATTAAATAAATAGCCATGGTTAAGCATATTGTAATGCTCAAATTAAAGGATTATGATGATAAGGCACAGAAATTGGAAAATGCACTTAAATTGAAGAAAGCAATAGAAGACCTGAAGATTTATATTGATGAGTTGAAATACATGGAAGTTGGATTGAATTTTAATGAAAAACCATCAGCTTATGATCTTGTATTAACCACAACATTTAATTCTGAGGACGATTTGGAAAAATATCGTGAACACCCTGAACATAAGAAAGTACTTGTTTTTTTGAGGTCCGTTACTGATAAAACATCCGTTGTTGATTATGAAATTTAATGGTTTTGTTTTAATATTATTTCTGTCGGTATTTATACAATCCTGTATCGAAAAGGAGCTTGATTTCGACAGTATTAAAACTCAAAAATGGAATTCGGAATGGGCATTACCTTTAATTAATTCCACACTTACTTTAAGCGATTTGTTAACCGATACTACAGGAATCATACAGGAAGATGAAGATGGATTAATAACGCTGGTATATGAAAGCGAAGAATTAATATCGATAAATGCTGATGAAATAGTTGAAATTCCTGACCAGGAAGATTTCGTTAATGAATCATTTGACCTGCCTTCTTTACCTCCCGGTATTTCCGGACAAATACCCGTACTTTTTTCTTTTCCTTTCGAATTAAGCGAACCGGGTCTGAGAATAGATAGCGCAATATTAAAAACAGGAATGTATAGTTTTACGGTTCGAACCGATATAAATAAAAATGTTGCCATTGTCGATTTTACCATACCAAATATTATTAATACTACTACTAATGATACCCTTAAGTTTACTTTCGACCTGAGCTATCAACAGGGAATAAATGAAATTGTCAGGGATACTATAATTGATCTCAGTAACTATACTTTGGTTTTCGGAAATACATTAGGGCAAACAAATAAGCTATACATCAACGCTTTAATAACATTCGAAAGTGATAATAACCCCAATAATTCACCCTATTATATATCATTAGAGAATGAATTGAAAGATATGGAATTTTCCAGGTTTTTCGGCTATGTTGGAAACCAGGTAATCGAAATGCAGGATACTGTTAATCTTAATATCTTTTCAATTAATGAGGAAGGTTTCTTCTCTTTTGGTGAGGGAAGTGTGAATTTTCAAATGGACATCCTTAATTCTTTTGGTTTGCCTGTTATGTTGGACGTTATTACTTTCAGAGCCTATCATGGAGGTAGCGATCCCGACAGTATTGATATATATATTTTCGGAGAGGGAAATCCCTCTTTAATTGAATTGAATTATCCTAACCTGAACCAGGTCGGGGAAAATGTATTAACACAGGTTAATACCGAAAATTCAAATATCCATGAAGCGCTTGAGATTTCACCCGGTAAAATATTTATAGATATTGATGGGCACCTTAATCCGGATGAAGATTCCACACTTACAAATTTTGTTTTGGATACAAGTGGGATTAAGGTTGATATCTCCTTAGAGCTTGAATTGTTTGGTGCGGTAAATGGTTTTAAAATTGCTGACACGGTTGATTTCCACCTTAATGATATTGAAGATATTAAATCGCTCCTTTTTGTTGTGGATGTTGCAAACGGTTTTCCTGTGAATGCAATTATTCAGCTTAATTTTGTCGATTCGGTTTATAATGTTGTTCATTCACTGTTACCTCCCGAAGAACAGCTGATGATAGCAGCGCCGGTTAGCAGCCCGCCGGAATATCGTGTTTTATGTCCGGCTGAAAAAATTACAAATATCGTTTTAAACGATGAAGAATTAAGGGCAATTTCAGAAGCAAAAAAAATCATTATCAACGCTACTTTATCAACTACTAACGGACAGTTAGTAAAGATATATTCCGATTACAATATTATTTTGAAGCTTGGAGCCAAAGTGGGTATAAGCTTATAGTTTAAAATAAATATGATAAGCAGGATAAAACCCATAAAACGAGTATGCTTATTAATCCTTATCGGTTTAATTTTTTTAATAATTGTCAACAACAGGCTTCATGCACAGGTTTCGCGCTCGGTTTATTTCCTTGAACATTTGCCCGAGTCCGGCATTCTTAATCCGGCATTCAGCCCGCCATATAATTTTTATGTAAACCTTCCAATCATATCAACTTTTTACATCGGATTTGAAAGCCCGTTTTCATTCGATCAGCTTACACAAAAGTGGGAAACCGGCGACTCGCTGTATATCGACAGGGAAACAGTGTTAAATGCATTGAAGGATAATAATTACTTTTCATTTGAAATATATAACGAGCTGGGCAGGGCAGGATTCAGAGCCGGCAGAAATTATTTCCATTTAAGCATTGCTAAAGTTTTTTCAACAAAATTTTCTTTTGAAAAAGATATTGTAGAATTATTTTTATATGGAAACGGGAGCGAACAGTTTCTTGGTAAACCAATACATTTCGATAAGACCGGACTGAACATGACTTCTTATCACGAGTTTGCTCTTGGATATTCAATCAGGATAAATGAAAAGGTAACTGTTGGTACACATTTAAAATATCTGAACGGGCGCTTTAATATATGGACTGAAAAAGCCGAATTTAAAATGTTTACTGACGATCAATCCACTTATGCAATAACCGCATCATCCGACATAAATATACATACTTCGTCCACCATAAGCAATTTTGATGATCTTATTTACCAGGTTGAGAATTACAAATGGTTAAATCTCTCCGGAAATCATGGCTTCGGCTGCAACCTCGGAGTGGAATACGAACCAACCAGTATGTTTAAGTTATCTGCCAGCGTGGTTGATATCGGCTGGATAAAATGGAAAGAAAATATAAAGAATTTCAAGTCGGCTAACCCAAACGTGGATTATACTTTTGAGGGATTCGATATTAATGATTTTGTTTCAGAAGGCTCATTTACCGACACTTTGGATATCCTTGATACTATTGCCGAATGTTTTGGGCTTGAAAAAAATTATGAACCTTATACATCACACCTTAATCCGAAAGTTTACATAGGCGGACTATGGAATTTGAATAAAAGTAATCAGTTAGGATTGCTAATACGGACAGACTTTGTTGAGCAAACTATTAAGCCATCGTTTACTGTAAATTACACTCATAAATTCGGTGATGTGCTTACTGTTTATGCTAACTATTCTATTTTGAACCGTAATTATGCCAATATTGGTTTGGGCTTTGCTGTTAAGCTTGGACCTGTTCAGTTTTATGCACTAAACGATATGGCTTATGCACTGCTTAAACCCAGGGAAGCACGTAATTACAACTTCCATTTTGGGATGAGCTTTGTTTTTGGCACTCCAAAAGAATTCGGCAAATCAGAGAAAATGGATTCTAATGAAGGTGGTAAAAATGATGGAGAATAACCTGTTGCAATCAATCCTAATCAACAATTTCAAAACTTAAAATTCGTATTTCTGTCCAGTATGTCAGGTCTCTTACTTCTCCACGTCGCGCTCTCCCGAGTCCTTCTGTGCGTTTTGCCAGTTTTGGTCCGATTATGCCTTCTATTGCAACATGCTCCGTTTCAATAGGTAATTGATCTGCATTATAAAATATAACCTGGCATTTGATGTTTTTTACAGGCTTATTAAGATTATTATGTACGGTAAAAAAATAAAAACCTGAATTTAGATTTGTATCAAATTTAAAATTAGTACCTGTTACTGCCTCTTTTAATGATTTACTCCAATTTAATGATAATAACGAAGAATGTAACCTTGTACTTTTATTAAAGGTATAAACATGCTCCTTTATATTTAAGGATGAAGCCTTTAAATAAGCGATTGGAATTGCAAAATTGAAATTTATATCTTCCTTAATAATGGTTACTGCTACACCGATTACCTCACCATAAGCATTTATAACCGGACCTCCGCTACAAACCGGTGGTATAGGAGCAGTAATCTGAAGCATAGTATCTTTTCTTAAATCTATTAAACTACTCCTTAAATCAACTACACCACTTATAATTCCGGGAGAAGATTTTCCTTCCAATCCGGTGGGATTTCCAATAGCGTAAACAATATCTCCAATCTCAACCCTTGAAGAATCTACCAGTTTTACTTTTGGTACATCTAAACCTTCCACATAAAGAAGTGCTAAATCAAGCCTCTCGTTTTTTTTAATAATTCCTGTTATCGAAAATTTTGGCAGGTTTCCATTTAAAACAGCGAAACCACTGGCACTATTTTCTATTATATGAAAATTTGTAGCGACTATATTTTTATCAATAACAAAGCCGCTTCCCAGAGGAAGAGGTTGATTATTTTTATCGTACATAAGTAATAAAACAGTTGAATTGATTGCTGAGCCTATAGTATCACGTGTGTTTTGTTGAGCAAAGCAAGTTGTGAAAAAAAAGAGAATCGTTATTGAGAAAAGTAATTTTTGTTTCATTTTTTAACAAGCTTGAAGACAGCGTAAAGACTTTTCCTGATCAGGTTTATACTAATTCTTAACAGAGCCTGTACCGATTTTTCGGTATTTGCGAAGTAAAGCTGTTTAGAAGTAGTTATGCGTGCTGAATAGACCTTTATCCCGAAATTTCGGGATTGCATTTCTATTCAGCATTAGTATAAACAGGTGTCTTTTTGGTGCAAAAGTAATTAATATTTTGATTTATGCCGGAAATTCGTCAGACCACTGC
>JAIORT010000857.1 GCA_021107975.1 Bacteroidales bacterium
GGCTTTGAAAAAAATAAATAAGGTTATACTTAATAATATAATTTTTTGCATTGCGTCCAAATTGATAATTTTAATTATACATCAAACGAGGTAAATTTGTACATTTTTCTCCAGTCTCCAGTCAACGAACTGCCGACTGTGGACTGCCGACCGCAAATGGTTTATATCGTCCGAAATAAAACTTGTAGCGGTATTAATTTGTACAGTTTTTCCATGTTACAATATAGCTTTTTTAAGAATTCCTCCGTTTCAATTTACTCTTCAATCCGCTATTGGTTTTATTTTTTTGTTGTAGGGCGTTCAAAATTATTTTATATATATCTTTCTATTTTTCGGTTTTATTTTAATTAATATAAATTTCTCATCATTTTCAGGAGTCATGATTACTTCTTTATTCAATGAATCCGAGACGAAATGCATAAATTCTATCAAAATTCTTGATTGATCCATTGCAACAAAATCTCTTGGATCTAAATCAAATTCAATCTGTTTTTTTATAAAAAAATGTGTATTGAAAACAATGTTTTCTTCTTTAACTCTTAAAATATGTGAGCAATCTGTTTTATTAAAAATTAATTCAACATTTTCAGGAATAATTTGAATTTCATGATCACATGAATATGAAACTGAATATTCAGATTTTAACAAAGAATCATATAATTTAATCCAATCATTTAAATCAGTATTATTCACATAGATATCCCTTAAACTACCATCGATATCGAGGAATTTATTAATTAAATCTTCATTGAATTCTATTTCTCTTAGTTCGTTCATCTTTGAATTCCCTTACAACTATTTATAAAATGTCACAATTTATCCCGTTTTTAGTATATATTCAATCATTTATATCTCCTTTCAATAAAGTCCGTTAATTGTTTAACCGCATCCAAACCTTCATCCCAATTGCTTTTTTCTTTAATTTCCTTAAAATAATTCGTTGCCTCCTCCAGCGTTTCAAATCCGGCTAATACTTCGATGGTTTCATTATAATCTTTCATATTACCGTCAAACAGTTCATTGATAAAATAAAACTTCTCGTTAATCCCGATAGCCGATTTCAAATCTGTTGTTTTATCCTTTTGAATTTTTTCAGCAATACTTTCTTCCTGCTTTTCTTCCGAAATTTTATCCACAATTGTCTTTTCCTCATTGAATTTATCAGCGACTGTCGAGTCGGAAAATAAATCTATTGTATCGCCTGAAGAAGGCGCCTGTTCGGTTTCCGGTTCCGGTTTCTCAACCTTTAATTCCACTTCCTCAACAGCCTCTGTTGTTTCCGGAGGTTCGTCGCCGACAACCTGCTCCAAAGCCCCAACTATCGGCGGAGGTGGTTCCTGCTCTTCTTCCTGTATATCGGGTTTTTCAGCTATAATATCAGGTTCGACACCAATATTATTTTTATCTATTCCAAGATAAATATCATACATTTTCCGGATTTTCTCCAGAGTAAGATCAATATCAATCTTTGCAATTCCGGCGGGATCATTTTTTTGTCTTGTAATCAATTCCCGAAGTTCGTCCAATAATTTTTCCAATGAATCAAAATGCAATTTATTGTCCATGTTCAAAGTTTTTAACAAAATATTTTATTAATGTTCTAAATACTTAATTTTGTGAAAAATTGAGGCAATAAAGATATAAAAGATTATAAATACCGGCTTTAATGTTTTTAGAGAATACTAACAAGCAACATAAACGAAACGGATGGGTAGAGGTAATCTGTGGTTCGATGTTTTCAGGAAAAACGGAAGAATTGATCCGACGGCTTAACCGTGCAAAAATTGCAAAGCAAAAAGTCGAGATATTTAAACCGGCAGTTGATACAAGATATGATAAAGGGAGTGTGGTATCTCACGATGAAACCTCCATCAAGTCCACACCCGTTCAGGCTGCCTCTCAAATATTATTACTTGCCAACGATGTGGATGTGGTTGGCATTGACGAAGCTCAGTTTTTCGATAATGAGCTTGCTACGGTTTGCAATCTACTGGCAAATGATGGTATACGCGTAATTGTTGCCGGGCTGGATATGGATTACCTTGGCAATCCTTTTGGTCCTATCCCTTCACTCATGGCTACCGCCGAATATGTAACAAAAGTCCATGCTATATGTATGGAATGTGGCAATTTAGCTCAATATTCCCACCGGCTGGTTGAAGATGACAGCCTTGTATTACTTGGCGAAATTGATAATTATGTGCCGCTGTGCAGAAAGTGTTATATGGAGAAAAAGAAAAAGGAAAAATAGTCAAAATAAAATAGAAAAGGAAACCGTAAATATATCAAAAGAAGAAAGCACCGATTATCCAGAGTCAATATTTTCTGGTTTCAGGTACTTTTTAGTCTTTTAATTCTTCAAGGGACTCACCCTGCGTCATATAATCAGGATATTCTTCAGGGTATCCCAACCAATAATCGTCATCCTTCCAATAAATATATTTGAGTTTCATTGTCATTTAACTTTAGGCAAAGTTACAAAAAACAGATAAAAAAATCGCCAAAGATTCACAGATTTTAAAATCTGTGAATCTTTGGCTTTATTTTTAATCATTTAAAATCGGTATATTATCTTTTTTTATCTTTGCACATCAAAATTTTATGTATAATTCTAAATTATTTAAAAATGAAAAAACTTATTGCTTTATTATTGATTGTCAACGTTGTTTTTGTTACAAACGTTTTCTCACAGGAAAAAGAAGAAACAGAAGAAAAACAAATTAAGATCCTTATCACCACCGATTATGGTGATATGACGGCTGTACTCTACAATGAAACTCCACAGCACAGAGATAATTTTGTTAAGCTGATAAATGAAGGATGGTACGAAGGTTCACCTTTTCATAGAGTTATGCAAAATTTTATGATACAGGGCGGACAAAATGCTGACGGCAGATTAGATCCCGGTTATACCATCCCGGCTGAATTTGTGCCCGGAAAATATCATAAAAAAAGCGCGCTGGCTGCTGCACGGCAGCCCGACCAGGTAAACCCGGAAAAGGCTTCTTCCGGCTCCCAGTTTTATTTTGTACAAGGACAGGTGCTAACCGATGAAAATATAGATATGTATGCTAACCGACTCGGTATTGAAATTGGAGAACAACAGCGTGAGGCATACAAAACAATTGGCGGAACACCTCACCTCGACGGCTCTTATACTGTTTTTGGTGAAGTAATTGACGGAATGGATGTTATTGATAAAATCGCTGCAGTTAAAACTGGAGGAAACAATAAACCCGTGGAAGATGTTACAATGTCGATTAAGATCATTGAATAAATGAAAGACAATGTCCAAAAATATATTGCTGAAATAAACAGTTTCGTTGCTGAAACTCAGGAACAGCTTGAACAATTCAGGATAAAATTCCTCAGTAAAAAGGGAATTATTCCGGGCTTGTTTGCAGAAATGAAAAACATCCCCCCTGAAAACAGGAAGGAGATGGGACAGTTGTTGAATGAGTTGAAAAACAAAGCACAGGACAAAGTAAAAGAACTTAATAAGTTTCTTGAAAGCAGGGAAGACGCCGGAGAATACGCTTTTGACCTGACATTGCCGGCTAATTTTATCGGGTTAGGCACAAGACATCCATTATCGGTTGTCAGAAATGAGATCATCGATATTTTTTTACGGATCGGTTTTACTGTTTCGGAAGGACCTGAAATAGAGGATGACTGGCATAATTTTACTGCTTTAAATTTCCCTGAAGAGCATCCTGCCCGCGACATGCAGGACACTTTTTTTATTGAGAAAAATCCTGATATCGCTTTACGAACCCATACTTCCTCGGTACAAATACGGGTGATGGAAAAAGAAAAACCGCCGATCAGGGCTATTTTCCCGGGTAGGGTATTCCGGAATGAAGCGATTTCTGCAAGGGCACATTGTTTCTTTCACCAGGTTGAGGGATTATATATTGATGAAAATGTATCCTTTGCCGATTTAAAGCAAACGCTTTATTATTTTTCTACTGAATTTTTCGGAGCTGATACGAAAATTAGGTTCAGACCATCTTATTTTCCTTTTACCGAACCCTCGGCAGAAATGGATATTTCCTGTTTCATTTGTGGCGGGAAAGGTTGTAAGGTTTGTAAGCATACCGGCTGGGTCGAAATTCTCGGTTGTGGCATGGTGGACCCGAATGTGCTGGAAAATTGTAATATCGACAGTGAAAAATATACAGGATTTGCTTTTGGCATGGGGATAGAACGAACAGCTATGTTAAAGTATCAGATCAATGATATTCGTTTATTCTTTGAAAATGATATTCGTTTCCTGAAACAGTTTGAAAGTGCTTTTTAAGAATCAAGAGCCAAGAACCAAGAATCAAGATGACAGGCACGGAGCCTCTAAGCGGTCAGCAACAACACCAAAGACTGCCGACCGGAGACTGAGAACTAAAAAATATGGTAAAACGTCTTTTTGATATATTATTTTCACTTCTGAGCCTGATCATACTCTCGCCTTTATTTTTAATTATAGCTTTCCTGATAAAGATTGATTCTAAAGGAGGTGCTTTTTACATCCAGAAAAGAGTCGGGAAAAACAACAAGGACTTTAACCTGATAAAATTCCGCACTATGTTTGTTAAATCTGACAGACAAGGGTTATTAACTGTTGGGGAAAGAGATAACAGGATTACCGGAATAGGGAAGTGCATTAGAAAATACAAAATTGACGAACTACCTCAACTGATCAACATTCTGAAAGGAGAAATGAGCTTTGTGGGTCCACGTCCTGAAGTGAGAAAATACGTAGAACTGTATGATGACCGCCAAAAGCAAGTGTTATCAGTAAAACCCGGTTTAACTGATTATGCTTCGTTAGAATACGTAAACGAAAATAAGATACTGGCAGGATTTTCCGATCCGGAAAAAGCCTATATTGAACAAATCATGCCGGCAAAATTAGAACTGAATCTTCAATACATCAAAGAGCAGGGGATCCTTGCCGATTTTAAAATAATCATTAAAACATTAGGTTTTTTAGTTAATCCAAAATTTCTTTAAAACATTTATCATGAGCAAAACAATTATTTTTTTTATTATGACAATTTGTATGGGTCAACTTTTAATGAGTCAAACCATACCGCCAACTTTCGATTTAAGAGATGTTAATGGTCAAAATTATGTTACTTCTGTCAAAAGCCAGTCAGGAGGAACCTGCTGGACACATGGAACCATGGCATCCATTGAAGGCAACCTGTTAATGACCGGCGTCTGGGCTGCTGCCGGAGAAACCGGCGAACCAAACCTTGCAGAATATCATCTGGACTGGTGGAACGGCTTTAACACTTACTATAACCAGGACCTTGACCCGCCTTTCAATAACGGACAAGGGCTTACCGTTCATCAGGGTGGAGACTACCGTGTTGTAACAGCTTATTTGTCAAGACTCGACGGTGCTGTAAGGGATATTGACGGTCAGTCATATAACACCGCACCGGATCGTTCGGATACAAGTTATCATTATTATTATCCCCGTGATGTTGAATGGTACACAGCCGGTTCGAGCCTTGAAAATATTGACCTTGTCAAATCCAAGGTAATGACAGAAGGTGTGATGGCTATCTGTATGTGCTGGAGCAGTTCATTTTTCAATTATGCTTATTATGCACATTACCAACCTCCAACAAGTACTGTTGACCCTAATCATTCAATTGCTATTGTTGGCTGGGATGACAATTTTGATAAAAGCAAATTTAAAACTTCACCTCCTGATAACGGAGCCTGGCTTTGTAAAAACAGCTGGGGTTCGGGATGGGGATTGAGCGGTTATTTCTGGATTTCCTATTATGATAAACATGCCTGCCAGAATCCTGAAATGGGAGCAGTTACCTTTAAGAATGTTGAACCGCTACAATACGACACTGCTTATTATCACGATTACCATGGCTGGCGCGATACATTGACTTCTGCTACGGAGGGGTTCAATGCTTTTACAACAACAAATAATGAAACAATAATTGCAGTTAACTTTTTTACTGCCGGAGATAGTATTGATTATACAATTAAAATATATAACGATTTCAATGGCGCTAATTTGTCGAATGAACTTGCTTCAAAATCGGGAAACATTCAGTATTGCGGCTTGCATACAATTGAATTAGACAATCCTGTGAATATTCCTGAAGGAGATGATTTTTATGTGTATTTATATTTATCTGAAGGTGGCATTCCTTACGACAGGACTTCCGATGTGCCTGTTTTACTCGGTGGGGGTACAAAAACTATTGTGCCTTCTACCGCCAATCCGGGCGAAAGCTATTATAATAACGGAAAAGGCTGGATGGATTTTTATAATTATAACGATCCCTCAGGTTTTCAAAACACGGGTAATTTTTGCATCAAAGCATTGGTTCATCATACAGAAACTATTCAACTTGGATTAAAAGTATATCTCGAAGGTCCGTACAACGGAACAAATATGAATACTGATTTAACCGATTTAACAGTTTTACCAT
>JAIORT010000743.1 GCA_021107975.1 Bacteroidales bacterium
TAGATTCGGGCTTTGCATAGAATTCATTGTTCCACTGATCACCATTTGGAGTAAAAACATTTGGTAATTTATATCCTTTGCAAGTATCAACACAAACTTTGTTGCTGTATATGCTTTGGTTCCATAAAGAGTCAAGCGCGGTAATTACATAGCATCCAACAGTCGAGGGGGGATTAGTTATAAAAGTATAATTATAATCTTGCGTGTTCACCAAAAATTCAGTTGAATCAATTAACCAATAATCATCTGATAATGTCCTGGCATAATAAATATAGAATTTAAGTTTCTCACTTTCGCACGTATCCGGATATATCCACGATAGTTCATTAATTAGTAGTTTACAATCAGGAAAAACCGAAAGTATGGGTGCACACGGCGGAACATTATCAACAGGTTTCCCGCAATTTTCCTGGGATAAATTATAAATAGGATCAATTAGTCCCGGCGCTGAGTACCTCCCTATTGATTTTATTTTATAACAATATTCTTTGCCATTAATAAGACTGGTATCAGCGAATTCGGGAATATCAAACCATCCTATTGAATCAAAATCAAAAGTCATCGGATTTTGACGATATACAACAAATGTATCATTGATCCATGGAACATCATTGTTCCAACTTAAATTCAAAGCCCTGTCGGTTTCATAAATACTAAGAAATATAGAAGGGGCAACAACAGTAGAGCCAATTTTGAAAACACTATCCGGCGGGTCATTATTGTAAAAATCAATTTTATACCGATACTGAAGATCCATAGTATTTAATAATGTATCAGTAAAAATTGTATCGTCTAAATGGATATATGTTTTTATCTTTTCAAATACGGATCCCGGTGAGTTATCTTTCCTGAAAAGCCTGTATTCATAAGGCCCGTGAATTTCTAAAGTATCTAATTCAGTTGGTTTTGACCAGGCAACATATATCGAACCGTTATTTATGCTTGTATTATTTACGCTTACATTAGTAATAATAGGAAGGTCTTTTTTCAAAGTTGCGCAAGCCTCGTTTGAAGCATAGCTCTCCGCCCCATCCGGGAAAACAGCTATTATCATATAGCAGTATTCAATACCATGTATCAAGCCGTTTCCATCATTATCGTCGGTATAAATCGTATCATTTATATCAGCTATTTCTGTAATTATTGAGTAGCCTGTATAAGCCGGCACACCTGTTTCGCAAGGTCCCGGAATAAAACCATAATAAGAACTTTTCCTGTAAATCCAGTAAGCTATTGCATTCTGACAAGTACTTTTATTCCATTTTAAAATAATAGAAGTCCCCAATGGCGAAGCCTCTAAGTTTTCAGGAGCAGGACCGACAATAGTAATATTTACGGTTTTATAGTTAGATAATTGCACAGGAGTACTGTTATCAATTGCTTTAAAAAAAGCGGAATGAAAATTCTTAATAATGTGTGAGCAAGTTGTCTGCCAATTAAAATCTGCTGTAACGCTAACATTTCCGGTTGCCGGGTTTGGGTCCATTTCGGCAGGAGAATTATTTTGTAGAAAAGGACCTCCGTATGCAGATAGCGTAACCTGGTCACCATCAGGATCGGTTGCAGTTACTTCAAAAGTTAAAAATTCACCTGCTTCAATACATGTATCTGTAATGGTATTAATTACGGGAGGATAATTATCACATGCATCAATCAGTATTTGTAAATCACGTGTAACATAGCCGATTCTTTGACCCTTCCGCCATTCTTCGATAATGAAAGCTACATTATATTCTCCCTGCAATATTGGTTCGTCCCAAATCAAATCGCCTGTAATTTCATCAATATAAAAATTATTTGATGCCTGGGGCAGTTGGTATCCGGGTATGGGTAATCCTCCGGCGCCTTTGCAAATAGTAAGTTTATATGATAAACTGTCACCATCGGGGTCGTAAGCTCCAGGATTATGAATATAGAGCCTGTTCACACATCCGTAGTCCAACGGTGGATTAAGTAAAATAACTGAATTATTGCTGCCTAAAAAAGGATTAATTACCAGCTCGGTATCAATGTAAAAAGGGACATTTACCGAATTTGGTATATTAATGATTCCATAATTCCTGTTTGGGTCTTCAAGCGATATTTTAAAAACACCGCCACCTGCATAAGTATGCTGACCGATGTAAACATTTCGTCTTATTACTGCGGTTAAATTCACCAAATGATCACGTGGTAATATAGAAGAAGTGCCATCTCCCCATTTAACTTCAAGTTCGGGACGGTCGGCAGGGCTTGGCGAATATGTATAAGTAATCAAAGTTATTTCATAAGTTAGCCCTCCTATATGACGGTAAATTATTTCACCTGCTCTTTCATGCGTGGCAAACGCAACTGTGTTTATTAAAATAAAAAGCAGAAATATGTTAATTATTTTTTTCATATATTTTCCTGATTCTTTATGCTGATAATTCCAACCAAAATTACAAATAAATTTTATTAAACTGTCATGCAATTGAAATGTTAAGGTTTTTGATGTAATTTTGTAAAGCTAAATTATAATAAGAACAAAGGTTGAGATAAAAGTTAAAAGTTAGAAGGAATGATAGAGACGCACGGCCGTGCGTCTGTACATGGATTTAAAAGTTAAAGATATTTCGATACATTATAATAATATGTATATTTCCGATCCAGAATTAGAAAGAAGGGAGATCATCAAGCGTTATCGTAGCCTGCTTCGTGCCTGGAGACCTTCCGTACAGAAGGATAAAAAAATAGTGCGCAAGGCGTTTGATTTTGCGGCTGAGGCACATAAAGACATGCGGCGCAGAACCGGTGAGCCTTACATTTACCATCCTCTTGAAGTTGCCAGGATCGTAGCAGAGGAAATGGGGCTGGGCAAAACATCCATTATTTGTGCTTTATTGCATGATGTTGTTGAAGATACTGAATATACACTGACAGATATCGAAGTCCTTTTTGGTAAGAAAGTAGCGAGGATCATTGACGGACTTACAAAAATTAAAGACATTTTTGACCATACTTCGACATCCATTCAGGCTGAAAATTTCAAGAGAATGCTTTTGACACTTTCTGACGATGTACGTGTTATTTTAATAAAGCTGGCTGACAGGCTGCACAATATGCGTACACTTGATGCCATGCCACAGCATAAACAATTAAAAATTGCCTCTGAAACTACTTATTTATATGCTCCCCTTGCATACCGGTTCGGACTTTATTCAATTAAATCCGAGCTGGAAGATCTTTCTTTAAAATATACCGAACCTGAAATATATAAAACTATTTCCAAAAAATTGCAGGAATCGGAAAAACAAAGAAAAATATTTGCAAATAAATTCATATATCCCATCAAGAAGTCATTAAATGATAAGCAGTTTAAATATAAAGTTATTTCCAGGGACAAATCCGTATTTTCTATCTGGGATAAGATGAAAAAGAAAGAAATCCCTTTTGAAGAAGTATATGATTTATCAGCCATAAGGATTATTATTGACACACTCCCCGAAACTGAGAAAGTTGATTGCTGGAGAGTTTATTCGATTATTACTGATTATTACCGTCCTAATATTGACCGGATGCGTGATTGGATATCCATTCCGAAAGCCAATGGTTATGAAGCGCTTCATACAACAGTGATGAGTAAAGAAGGACAATGGGTTGAAGTACAGATGCGAACTAAACGAATGGATGAAATTGCCGAAAAAGGTTATGCGGCTCACTGGAGATATAAAGATTCAACCGGTGTTTCAGAAAGAAATATTAACAATTGGTTAGAACGAATCCGCGATATGCTTCAAGGCAGTAACTCGGATGCCCTGGATTTTATTGATGATTTCCAGGGGTTTTTAATTACTGATGAGATTTACTTATTTACTCCCCAGGGTGAACTTAGAAACCTCCCTGTAAACTCAACCGTATTGGATTTTGCTTACGCTATACATTCTGAAATTGGGAACACCTGTATTGGAGCCAAGGTAAACTATAAATTAATGCCACTCAACTTTAAATTAAAAAGTGGCGACCAGGTTGAGATAATTACCTCCAAAAAGCAAAAACCAAAAGAGGATTGGTTTAACTATGTTGTAACTGCAAGGGCACGCTCACGCATAAAAGAGGCTATTAGCGAAGAAAAGAAAAAATATACAGTGAAAGGCAAAAGTAAACTACAAGAATATTTTGAACAGTTAAATTTAGAAATTAAAAATATAAATCTCAAACCACTCCTGCAAAAATATAATTATACAAGTGCCATTGACCTTTATTTCGATATTGCAAAAGATTTCATCGGTTTAAAAGAGATTAAAGACTGTTATGTTGAAATCGGGAAGGAAAGCTGGTTAAGTAAAGTTATTAAAAAACCGTTTACATTATCGAAAACTTCAGATAAAAAAACACTTACCGAAACAATTATTGACGAACTTGAAGATCGTTCCGATATCTTAATGGTTGACGCGAATGTTCAAAAAATCAGTTACGACATTTCAAATTGTTGCAATCCTATACCAGGCGATGAAATTATGGGTTTTATTGAACCGAACGAAGCAATCAAAATTCACCGCACCAATTGTCCCGTGGCAATTAATCTGATGTCGAAATATGGTAACAGGATTATTAAAACCAAATGGAACGATAAAGAAACTATTGGATTTTTAACCGGTATCAAAATAAGCGGCATTGACAAACGGGGATTTATCAATGAAATTATTAAAATCATTACTGAAAACCTAAACCTCAACATTAAAACCTTTCATCTTGAAAGCAACGGAGGTTTGATTGAGGCTACAATAATGTTATATGTATATAGCGCTGGAAATTTGAATGTCCTGATGAGGCATTTAAAAAAACTCCCGGAAGTAAAGAAAGTCGATCGAATAAATTTACCCAAGAAACAACATATTTAATTTGTCCAACTTAATATAAATGACCGATAAACAACCATCAAAAAAACCTAAAATAAGTCCGAAGAAAACTCCTATGAGGGAGCAGCCGCCTGAAGAGCGTGTAAATAATTATGATGAAGTACCTTTCGGATATTCTATCGAAGAAGCTGTTACAGAAGCAAAACGCTGCCTTCAGTGTAAAAAACCATTGTGCGTCCAGGGCTGTCCGGTAGAAATTGATATATGTGAGTTTATTGGTTTTATTGCTGAAAAAAAATTTAAGGAAGGAATTGTAAAGCTCAAGGAAAAGAATATTCTTCCGGCTATTTGTGGTCGTGTGTGCCCGCAGGAAGAACAATGCGAGAAACAATGCATCTTAGGGAAAAAGAATGAGCCGGTCGCTATTGGCAGGCTGGAAAGATTCCTTGCCGACTGGGAGCGGAACCGGGGCGAAATTGAAATACCTCCAAAACCTAAACCTACGGGGAAAAAGGTTGCAGTTGTCGGGGCTGGTCCGGCAGGAATTACAGTAGCAGCAGATTTGGTTAAACTCGGTCATAAAGTTGATATGTTTGAGGCGCTTCATAAGCCCGGGGGAGTTCTTGTTTATGGCATTCCCGAATTCAGGCTGCCAAAGGCTATTGTTTTTAAAGAGATTGATTATTTAAAAAAGCTTGGAGTAAACTTATACACTGATACGGTTATCGGAATGATAAAAAGCATTGATGAGCTTCTGGCTGAGCACGATGCAGTTTTTTTGGGTACGGGTGCAGGTTTGCCATGGTTTTTAAACGTACCCGGCGAAAACCTGAATGGGGTTTATTCGGCTAATGAATATCTTACCCGTGCCAATCTTATGAAAGCGTATCTTTTTCCAAAATATAAAACCCCGATTATTAAAGGTAGAAGAGTAGCCACTGTGGGCGGAGGGAATGTGGCTATGGATTGTGCACGTACTGCTTTGCGCCTGGGCGCTGAGGAATCGATTCTCGTATATAGGAGAGCAAGGGAACAAATGCCTGCCCGTGAGGAAGAAATTCATCATGCCGAGCAAGAAGGCGTTATATTTAAGTTACTCTCAAACCCGGCAGCATTTCATGGTAATAAAAACGGGTGGGTGAAAGAAGCGGAATGTATTACAATGAAACTTGGCGAACCTGACGACTCAGGCAGAAGAAGACCTGTGCCTGTTAAAGGGGCAAATTTCAGGCTACCGATAGATGTGGTAATAATTGCAATAGGTAATAGTCCGAATCCCCTGATACCTTCCACAACAAAAGATATTGAAGTTTCAAAATGGGGAACCATTATTACTGATCCGCAAACTGGAAAAACATCGAAAAAAGGAGTTTTTGCCGGTGGTGATGTGGCAAGCGGCGCAGCAACCGTTATTCTTGCTATGGGAGCAGGGAAGATAGCTGCCCGTGGTATTCACGAATATCTTAAAACAAGTAACTGGTAAGTGGGATTTTAGATTTACGATTTAAAATTTAAAATCTGAAATCGTAAATCTGAAATTAAAAAATCCTACCATTCATCACTGTCTTCGAGCTTAATGTTGTATAAGTCTTCTTCGCTTAATCCATGCCATCTGCAGCCTTTTTTTGTACAAA
>JAIORT010000020.1 GCA_021107975.1 Bacteroidales bacterium
AAAATATTTTAAATTATAAGTTCAGGTTTATCCCAAAGGTATAAATTCGGGGATTTGGATAAGTACCCCAGTCAATACCGGAAGCGAGGTCAGCATTTTTTACATCTTCTCCTTCCAGGTTGTTACTTTCATACATTTCAGGATCCAAACCGGGATATTTTGTTATTGTAAACAGGTTTTGTACACTGAAATAAATTCGCAATCCCTCAATTGCAGAAGTTTCTTTGAACTTAAAATTATATCCCAGGCTAACATTTTTAAACCTGAAATAAGATCCCGGTTCTAAGAAACGGGTTGAAGCCTTTTTATTATTAGCCGCCCCATTCCATGATGCTCTTGGATAATCATTTGTGGAACCATCGCCTGTCCATCGGTTATCATAAAACCGTTTGGTTACATTAAACGCTCTGTAAAATCCTTCTATATCATGGTTTATTTGCATATAGATATCGTTACCCGATACTCCCTGGAAGAACAGTGCCAAATCAAAGTTTTTCCATGACATGCTGGCTGTCAGTCCGTACATTAGTTTTGGAAAAGGACTTCCCACGTGTATTCTGTCCTTTTCATCAATTACTCCATCGTTGTTCTGATCCTTGAATTTAACATCACCGGGTTCAATATTCTTGCCCTGGTTTGCATGAGTGAAGATATCCATTTCATTTTGAAAAATTCCTTCCATCTCATATAAATAAAATGAACCGATTGGTTGTCCTTCTTCTGTTAATGTTGCGAAAACCCCGTTATCAATCCTTCCTGCCGGAATAGGTCTGCCATTGCTCAACGAAAGTACTTCATTATACAATGTTGAAATATTTCCACCGACCTCATATTTGAATGCTCCCTTTGTTTCTCTCCAAAATACTTCTACTTCCAGACCTCTGTTTAGCACTTTACCTGCATTCACATACGGAGGTGAGGCACTGCCTCCGCTCGGAGGAAGTGGAACCGGGATAAGCATATCATCGGTAAACCTCCAATAATAATCGGTGGTTATTGCCAGGCGACCATCCAGGAATTCAAGGTCCATACCAATGTCATAAGTAGTTGTTGTTTCCCATGTTGTGTTTTTATTTCCAAGCTTTGTAACCGCATAACCATAATTATTGCTTCCTCCGAAAGGATAATTGTAGTTGTCGCCAATAATAGAAATATAATTGTACGGTTCGATTTCCTGATTTCCTGACTGTCCGATACTGGCTCTGAGTTTCATTTGATTGATCCAGGATATGCCTTTCATAAAATTTTCATTATGAATGTTCCATCCAAGCGATCCCGAGTAAAATGCTCCCCACCGGTTTCCCGTGGCAAACATGGAAGAACCGTCAAACCTGATAACACCTTCAATAAGATATCTATTGTTATAATTATAGTTGACACGTGCAAATACTGATAATAACGACCAGCCGGTTTCATTTTCCGACGCTCCCTTGCTTAACGAAAGTCCATTTCCAAGATACCTTAAATTAGCTGATTGGTCCGGAAAATTTCTGTCGGTTCCTATCTGGTCATGAAAACTATTTTTAATTGCTTCGGTGCCGACAAGGAAAGATGTTATATGCTTTTTATTAAACACCTTTTCATAATTCAATGTATTGGTCCAGTTGTAAGTAAAGTCAATACCGGTACCTTTTGTCATGGTATTAGGGCTGTTTATTCGCAAGTAGGTTCCCCAGTTTTCATTAAAGCGTTTTTCATCAATAATAGAAAGGTTTATTCCAAAGTCAGACCTGAAACGTAATCCTTTAATGATATCAAATTCTGCAAAAAAGTTACCGAACATCCTGTAGATTTTTGCTGTCCAGTCATACTTATTGGCTAATCCGACCGGATTATATCCGTCACCAAACCACATGTTGAGTTCAGCCTCGTCATACCCGTCAAACTGCGGCAAGTCGGAATATTCACCGTTACTATAATAAACAGGCATAGGAGGAGTACGGAAGAAGGCATATCTTATAACACTGCCGCCATTTCCGCCATATCCATCACCTGAACCTCCAATGATGTCCCTGTCAGAATATGATGTATTAATATTTGTTCCGACATTGACCCATTCTGCCAGCTTAGATGAAAGGCTGACTCTGAAATTAACACGTTCGTAAGCTGAATTTAAAATAATTCCCTCCTGGTATTGGTAACCTCCTCCAATAAAATATGTTGATTTATCATTACCTCCGCTAATTGACAATTGATGACTTTGCATGAAGGCAGGTCTGAATATCTCATTCAGCCAGTTTGTATTGGCAAGCTGAGGCATTATTTCGTCAGGTATGGGTTTACTCCCATCAGTCAGGGCGGCTATATTGTAAATATTAACATACTCATCAGTATTACACATAGGTGTGAGATAGCCATGTGTTTGAATACCTGTGTAGAAATTATAGTTAAGCGATGCTTTTCCTGAACTTCCTTTTTTAGTTTTAATTATGATAACTCCATTTCCGGCACGAGAGCCGTAAATTGCAGCAGATGAAGCATCTTTAAGAATAGTCATGGATTCTATATCCTCGGTGTTCAATATTCCTGTGATGTCTTTGGTAGGAACACCATCAATAATATATAGCGGATCGTTATTATTAATAGTTCCAACACCACGAATGCGTACTTTAACACTTTCTCCCGGTGCACCTGTGGTAGAATTAACCTGCACTCCTGCCGCTTTACCCTGCAATGCCTGGTCGAGCCGTGTTACAGGTATATTTGTGATCTCGTTGGGCTTTATAGAAGAAATGGCTCCGGTTACATCGCTCTTTTTCTGAACACCATACCCAACTACAACAAATTCATCCAGCATTTCAATATCTTCGGGAAGTATTACATCTTTTGTTATATTAGCATCAGTATCTAAAGCGTAAGTAAATTCCAGAGTTTTAAACCCTACAAATGAAAACACTACTGTTAGCGAGTCTCCTGTGATGTCTTCCACATTGAAGGCTACTTTGTAATTTCCATCTAAGTCGGTTGTTGTTCCTATTGTTGTTGTCTTGATATAAACAGAAACTCCTGGCAGTGTTAGCCCTGATGCATCCTTAACAGTACCTGAAATTGTTTGTGAAAATACCGGAAGATTTAATATAAGGCAAGTCATCAATACTGCACAAATGTAGAATTTCTTCATAATTGGTTAAAAGTTTGAAATGGATCAATAATCTTAAAAAATAAAATAATCCAAAAAATATATAATACAAATGTATATTATATTATGATAAGATTAACAAAAACTTAACAAAATTATGTATATGTAAATAAATCTACCTTGTTTTTTTAAAAAAAAGTTTACTTTTAGAGAAATAAAAAAACAATAATGATTAGAAACATATTTATAGCAGGATTGTATATTCTTTTTTATCTTAATCCGCAATTCGCCCAGCAGATATCAATTCCTCGCATTGAAGAGATGCCTGAACTGCCTCAGCCTTATGAAATGCGTAATTGGCGGGATGTAGCACAAAAATATGACACACTAATTTTTAACCTTGATATTACAGGGCAGTACCTGCCCCTGACAACCATTGTTACTAACACAATCAATTATCCGGAGCATCCCACATTTGGCATTCAATCTTATGTTGGCACAAACAGCCCTCCCGGCATGGAAGCAATAAATGTGATCCCCGCAGTAGTTGGAGCTACTTTATCGGGTATTGATAAATCAAATCAATATGGCTATAACTGGGCATTGCTGTGCGAGGAATATTTTAATCGCAATCCCTCTCAGAATATTTATCTTAATTCACCAAATTCTTCATCAGGTCAGGATTGGTGGTATGAAACCATGCCCAATGTCTTTTTCTATCAGCTTAACTATCTTTATCAGAACACAGGCGACTTTAACTACCAATTTATTACTGTTGCCGAACGATGGCTGGATGCAGTAAAAGCTATGGGTGGTAACGATGCGCCATGGAATGTTCCGTATATGAATTACCGGGCTTTTAACCTGTCGGGCATGACACCTGTGGAAGAAGGTGTAAAACAGCCGGAAGCAGCAGGAGCAATCGGATGGCTTCTCTATAATGCATTTACTGTTACCGGAGAGGAGAAATACAGAAAAGGAGCTGAATGGTGCCTTGAGTTTCTTAGCAACTGGAATGAAAACCCTTCTTATGAACTTCAACTACCTTATGGTGTATATATAGCTGCCCGGATGAATGCCGAACTAAGAACATTTTATGATATTGAAAAGATGGTCAACTGGTGTTTTGATGTAGGACCTTTGCGCTCGTGGGGAGCTATTATCGGCAACTGGGGCGGCTATGATGTTCACGGACTCATCGGTGAAGCAACGGATTATAATCCTGATTATGCTTTTAATATGAATGGTTTTGAACATGTTGGTGCGCTTGTTCCAATGGCAAGGTATGATGATCGTTTTGCTAAGGCAATCGGGAAATGGGTGCTGAATGTTGCTAATGCTTCCCGGTTATATTATTCCGCATTTCTTCCTGACGACATGGAGGATAACGAAGCCTGGACATCTGTATATGATCCTGAGTCGGTCATAGCTTATGAAGCTATTCTTGAGAATCCTTCGGGTCCTTACGGCACAGGTGATGCTATGAACGGAGGATGGGCAGAGACAAATCTCGGACTGTACGGTTCATCTCACATTGGTATTCTGGGTGCTGTTTTAAAGCAAACAAATGTGGATGGAGTTTTACAACTTGATATGCTTGTTACAGATTTTTACCGCGATGAAGCCTTTCCGACTTACCTTTTTTATAACCCGCATCAGGAAGATAAAACTATAATAGCAGAGCTGCCACAGGGTAATTTTGATATTTATGATGCAGTTTCAAACCAGGTAATTTTAACCAATATTGCAGGCAGTGCATCTATTATAATTCCCGCTTATAATGCTGTGATGGCTGTTTATATTCCAGCCGGAAGTGTGATAGAATATCAGTTAAACAAAGCCATAGTGCAGGGAGTAATAATCGATTATAATGCAGAAGTGAATGTTACCAATTATCCGCCAAGAATAAAATCTCTTGCCATTTCCGACTCAGTTGCATTGATAAATACGATCACGACTGTTTATTGTACGGCAGAGGATAAAGAAACCTCTTTATTAGATTATCAATGGTATATAAATGGCGAATTACAGGATGGCTCCGAAACATTTGAATGGCATGTACAGGGAGAACCCGGATTTGTTGATATTATGTGTGTTGTGAAAGATGAAGGTGAATTAACTGATGAGAAAACCATTACAATCAAAGTGGTGGAAAAAATCAATTATCCGCCGGTAATTGAGAATATCATTGCACAACCGAGGTTGATTTATATCAGCGATACCAGTTACGTTTACTGTATTGCCTCTGACCAGAATGGTGATGAACTTCTCTATTCATGGCAGGCACAGGCAGGTTCTTTTATTGGTTCAGGAAGTGCAGTTACTTATAATGCACCGGATGAACAGGGGATATTTAAGCTTTATTGTGAAGTAACAGATACTGTGGGCGCTTCCACTATTGACAGCCTTAATGTGCTTATAAAAGACCCTGAACAGGGACAGATTGGTGAAATAGTTGCTAAATACGAATTTAATGGCAATGCATGGGATCAAACAGGCAACGGGCATAATGGAATAGTTACGGAATGTATTTATACTGATGATCTTAATGGTAATCCCGGAAGTGCTATTCTGTTCAATAAATCAAATAGCAATGTTTTGGTTCAAAACACAGATGACCTGAACTTCAAAGATGGTATATCCGTGAGTTTCTGGATTAATGTATCACAGTTCTACGATCATGAATCATACCCGATATCACATGGAAACTGGCAAACCCGTTGGAAAGTATCAATAGGAAACAAATTACTAAGGTTTACTATTAATGGAAATAATGGAATCATTGATATTGATTCTGAGACTGAGTTAACTGAAGATACATGGTATCATGCGGTGGTTCTTTATGATGGAATTTTTTGTGAGACTTATTTGAATGGTGAATTAAATGCTATGGCAACTTATGAAGGCAAGATAAATACCACAACCTATGATCTTATTTTCGGACAATCATTACCCGGGCAATCCGGTTTTAATTTTTCCGGAAATCTCGATAATGTAAGAATTTATAATTATGGTATTTCTTATGCCACGATTATAGATATCTATGAACAGGAACTATCTTCTGTCGGTAAGATTGATGGGGAAGCTATGTCCTTACTAATATATCCTAATCCCGGAAATGATATCCTACATGTTGAATTAAAAGTAAAGTCAAAAGAAAAAATCAGTATCTGCCTTTATAATATTTACGGGCAAGAATTGGATCATATAAAAACAACGGCAAAGCATGACGGATCAATTCATGAAATCATATCCGTGAATCATTTGGCAAATGGAATTTACCTGCTTTATATTAAAACAAAAGAGAAAACTATTAGTCATAAATTCGTGCAAAAGAAAGATTAATAAAAAAATA
>JAIORT010000635.1 GCA_021107975.1 Bacteroidales bacterium
GATGTTTTATAAGTACTTGAATGCACGGAACCGCTAAGAGGTTACAGAACTATAATTTTTTTAGCATGATCTATTTTTGCAGTTTTTATTCGAATAAAGTAAACGCCCCTGGAATAACCTGTCATATCTATATTCAATGTTTTTTCTTCTCCCACTTCTATTTTATTTTCATACATTGATTCACTCAGTAAATTAGATATTGTTATATGAGTTGTACCCATGTTTTTTGTTAATTCAATAACTAAATTATCAGTAACGGGATTCGGATAAACATTTATATAATCTTGCGCAGTATTACCCGTCAACCCAGTTCCCGTTCCAACAGGAACCCAGGCTTCATACCGGTAGTAATTTTGTTTAGTAACCGTTACCAATATTTCATCCGGTGGATTTTGCGGAGGTATCTGGATTAAAACAGGCGCACCTGTGCCATCAGCTTTTCCAATTAAATCGCCATTAACAGATAATGCTATCAACGATCCCTCATTGGCTGTAACTTCGAAAACTGTTGCCCCGGCTAACACCCACGCCGCATGAGATACATCCAATTCCTGGGGCATTTCACTGTAAACGGTTGAAAAAGCATCACCGAAATAATGGAAAATATTATAAATAGTTTCTTTTTGTATGGGATTAAACGGCCATGAGTATGGTTCCAGATAGTATTTGCCTGCTACATTGGCAAAAGCCGGCAGAACTCCTTTAGATTCGGGAATAGTGCCTACATCAGGCATAAATTCATGCCACATATTGTCGAAAGCCCCCAAGGCATAAATGTCACTTACCAAGGAGTATGATAATTCGGATGCAGCCACAATACCGAGTGCTCCTGCATTATTTCCTACGGAAGTATGCCTGTGGAACTTTTCGGCAAAACATTCGCCGGAAAGGTTATATTTTCCGGTCAAACAATCTATTGACCAGATAAAAGTTAAGTTGGTATTATTTAAAGCATTAATATCACTGTTTGAAAAATCAGGTTCACCCCAGCCTTGTTCGGAACCGGTGCCACGATGAACTAATATAAAAGCGCCATTATTAATCCCATTTATAACATCGTTTGTGTTTCCATTCCACGTACAATTAACCTCGGCAGGAGTGGCAGGTATATATCCAAGTCCGTTTGGCCCGAAATAATTTACCAGGGCAGCAGCAATTGTCGACATTGACCATTCATCGGGAAGAGTGCCGTTACAAACATTAATTCTATTCGTGCTTTTATTCTGAATAACTTCATAAAACCCGGCTAACGATTCCGTACATATCTGAGCCAAGCCGCTTGATTGAAACAGACAGGAAGTTATAGGATGATTGTAATAATTGGTATCGGTTGGGGGATTTCGCTCATTATTCAGAAATTTTGTAATCATGGTTTCAAGTTGTATGGCATTTTGTGCGCACATCCGGGCAAGAATGATATCGGGCATATCATTACCGTTAACATCTGCATAAATGTTATCCGAAACACAGTAACTATTCCAGATAGGCGATATTACACTATTTGCAGGATCAGACCCGTAATCACCTAAACATAAAACAGCGACCGGAGGAATATCCCAGGCATTGTATGCATCGTTAATATAATCCTCAATAAGAGAAGCAGTATTACCGCCAATATCATCAAGCGTAACTACTTTTGACAAAATGCCTTGTAAGGTCCTGAAGTTTCTGATGGAATCAGCCCATTGCTGAAATTCCGGTCCGTTCGGGCTTATGATGAGGTATTCGGCACCATAATCTTTTGAATTACTTTTGAATGTATAGTTGTAATCAATTTCAGGCAATGATTCATAATTCAAAAGCATATCTTCAAAAAGCGGATCCCACCAACGGCTTCTTAACCTGTCTTCTCCGAATTGGCTATTACCACTCTGAAATTTTATTTCAATCTTTAAGTCGCTGTAAACAATTAATTCTTTGGTTACCGGATTGTATTGAAAGGGGGTAATACCAAGCATTATAACGTCAACTCCCCTTATTTTATAAGGATCAGAAGTTGAGACGGGATTCTTCGGATAAAATTTATTGGTGGTGTAAACAGAATCTTTAAAGTAGTATTTTAAGGGACCTGTTTCTGTTTGTAATAGAATAACAGGTGCCGGTGCCAAATCAATACCTGTGAAGGTTTCAGTTCTATATTTAATAATATTATATGAAACCTTCGATCCTTGCGGGATAGCGATTAACCTGCCTGTACCGGGAAGATCGGGTGCACCTTCATCATTTGGCAAATACAAACCGGGTAGTTCAATGGCATCCATTGTTTTGCCATTTATTTGAACTTTTGTAAAATTGAAAGCTGTAATCGAGTAATTGATTTCAACTCCTGTTGATGTTTGTTTGATGATAGAAAAGCCTTGTTTGCCCCATCTATCAGGATATTCATTTTCATTTGCGATTAAAACTTCTGAAAAAGAAAGAAGGAAAAAAACAATCAGGCTAAAAAAAACGTTGAGAGGATTTTGAGTATTCATACTAAGTTTTATTTGGGTTAATAAAAGGATTTAATATTTTATCTATTCTTGTTTCCTTGATCTTAACGGTTTTTGTTAGATTTAAAAGTGTCATATAATGCCTGTTTGGATGTAAAAATAATATCAATTTTATTATAAAGCAAGTTGATGTGCAATATATTGCATTATTTTAAAGAAAAACAAACTAACAACAAACGAAAAGGTGGTTTGTATTTTCAATCAGACTATACAGGAAAATTCACTAATTTTGCAATATATAATTATTCATGCAGCATCTGTCAAAATATCTTGTAATTTTTTTAATGTTTTTGATCTTAGATGGAATAAAAGCTCAGAGCTTTGATTATAGCCCAATAATATCTGCTTTTGATTCTGCTTATCTCCTTTCTGTTCCCGAGTATCCTCTTTCAAATGAATTAAGCCGGTATAAAAGCAGTGATCTGCCTTATAAAACAGATAATTCTCAACTTCCCTTTTTTCGGCCCGTTATTTCCCAGATAGGATGGGAGTGTCATATATTCAACGGGATTTGTTACAATCTTACTTATGAATTGAACCGCCTGAGGAACCTTTCCGGAGACCTGCCCGAAAATCAGCTTCCCTCACATTTTGTTCTTAACTTTATAAATGAAGGAGAATACGAAAACAGCTCCAATATAATAAGGGGATGGGAAGTGGCAAGAAATGCCGGCTCACCCCATGTGGCCGACTATGGCGGAGTCAATTATGGAGGTTCCACAAGATGGATGAGTGGTTATGAGAAATATTACCATTCCATGTTTAACCGTGTTGATCGCTTTTATTCCATAGATGTCAGAACTGTTGATGGTTTGGAAACCCTGAAACATTGGATTTATAACCATATAGATGAAGGAGAATACGGCAGCCTGGCTAATTGTATAATCGCCACAGGAAGTGTCGTTTATGATACCCTGGCTCCCGGAACAGAAGAAGAAGGGAAAGTGGTAGTAGCTGCCTGGGGACCCTGGCCAGGTCACAATGTTACCATCGTAGGCTATAATGATTCTATCCGGTATGATTATAATAATGACGGGCAGTACACGAATAATATCGATATCAACGGGGATGGGATAGTAAATCTAAAAGACTGGGAAATCGGTGCTTTTAAGTTAGCTAATTCCTTTGGTCCTGAATGGGGAGATGAGGGATTCGCATACATGATGTATCGTTTGCTGGCTTTGAACTCATATGATGGAGGACTGTGGGCTAACAGGGTCTATATATTAAACGCCAAAGAGCATGATCCTTTATTAACGATAAAAATGAACCTGAAACATGATTCGAGGAACAAATTAAAAATTTCTGCCGGAGTCAGTACAGATATTTCCTCAATTTTGCCTGAATACATTCATGATTTTTATATTTTTAATTACCAGGGTGGAGATCGCTATATGCAAGGTGGAACAGATGAAGAAAGTAAATACATTGAAATAGGACTGGACATTACCCCTTTGCTCAGCCATATTGAAAGCGGCGAACAGTCCAAATTTTTTCTGATGATCAACGAGAAGGATCCTGAAGGACTGGGGACCGGAGAGATCATTGATTTTGCTATTTTGGACTATACCACTGGAATTGAAGAGATCATATATCCGGCAGGAAATATTCCATTATTGGAAAACAGCCTGACACAGTTAAGCCTGATGCATACGGTAAATTATGATGAGGTTCAGATCACAACCGGTGAACTGGATGATGCCTTTGCCCATGAGCCTTATTCGGCACAGCTTACAGCTGATTTGGGACTTCCTCCATACCGATGGAATATTTTGTACCATTATGACCAGGAGCAAACCACTCAAACATTTCCAATGATTATAGAAGAAAAGCTTACGATTAATAGTGGATATGCTGTTAAAGACCTGTTTTTTGACTTTCCCTTTTTCGACAGTGTTTATAATACACTACGTCTCAGTCCTGACGGCTCTATCCATTTCGGGGATGTTAACCCATATCCATTCAATTTGATCGTTGATAATTCTTTATATCTCAGGCACCTGAAAACTGTAATGCCATTTTTCACAAAGGCAAGGTTACTGTCGTATGGGGAAAGCGGGATCTGGTATCAGGGTAATGAAAATGATGCTACCTTCAGATGGCGAACAATGGTGGATGGCATGGAGGGGTCGGAAATGAACTTTGCTGTCAGGCTTTTCTCTTCGGGACAGATAGATTTTTTCTACGGTGATATGATCTTCCCTGATACTATAAACTGGTGTTCCGGAATTAGCTACGGTGACGCCTTGAATGTTTTCAATTCAAATATTGAAGCCCTTGGTTCTTTTACGAACGGCTTTAAAATTTCATTTGTTCCCCAGGATTTCCCTATCGGTATGAAAATTCATGAAGATGGCCTTTTTTCCGGGACTCCCGGCAAAGATACCATCGTTTACTCCATCAATTTTTTAGTGAAAGACTCCAGGGATATTGTTAAATCCAAACAATTCCAATTTAAGGTTACGGGATCAGATTCGATTCTTGAAGAAAACATTCCTGATCTGGAATTAATACAAAACTATCCAAATCCATTAAGTGATTATACATGGTTTGACTTTTCAGTGAATGAAGAATCTTTGGTCAACTTGAGTATATTTAATGTGGAAGGGATAAAAGTTACCACCCTAATCAATACCACTCTAACTGCCGACCATTATCATATTCTTTGGAAGGGTGTGGACAATCACCATCATAGCTTACACAACGGGATTTATTTTTATACTCTGACGGCTGGTGAAAAGCAGTTAACAAAAAAACTTCTCATTTTAAAATGATAATTGATCAAACAACCCGGAAAAGATTATTTTTGTCTTGATTCTTTATAAGCAAATTTAGATGGTATTTAGTTCCCCTGTTTTTCTGTTGGTTTTTTTACCGGCAACATTATTTTTTACCCTAATCCTTCCGCGCAGGTTCCAAAATATCATGTTGCTGATTGCCAGTTTGTTTTTTTATGCCTGGGGTGGTGTCAGTTTCTCTTTGATCATAGTTTCATCCATTACCATCAACTATATCGTGGGACGGCAGATTGCTAAAAGAGAAGGAAAAAAAGGAGCAAAGAATGCCCTCATTTTAGGATTGGTTCTGAATCTTTTGCTATTGGGTATTTTTAAATATGCTAATTTTATTATTGACAATTTGAATGTTGTTTTTGACTGGATACACCTGGAGCCGGTAAAAATGAATTCCATCTATCTTCCCATTGGCATTTCCTTTTTCACTTTTCAAGCCATCTCATATATTGTGGATGTTTATAAAAAGAAAACACCGGCTCAGAAAAATCTCATTGACCTTGCCCTTTACATTTCGTTGTTTCCGCAGCTTATTGCAGGTCCGATTGTCCGTTATCATGATATTGCCAAACAGTTGAGAAACCGGATTCCCGGTATAAAGAAGTTTGCTTCGGGGGTGGAAAGGTTTATTTTAGGACTGGCTAAGAAGGTTTTGATCGCCAATACCTTTGCGTTGGTAGCCGATAAAATATTTGCTCTGGAAATAGCAGAGATGAGCACCTCCATGGCGTGGCTGGGTGCCGTTGCCTATACTTTTCAAATCTATTTTGACTTTTCAGGATATTCCGATATGGCAATTGGGTTGGGACGAATGTTTGGGTTCGAGATACTGGAGAACTTTAATTTCCCATATATTTCAAAATCCATAAGGGAGTTTTGGAGAAGATGGCATATCTCGCTTTCCAACTGGTTCAGGGATTATTTGTATATTCCTCTTGGTGGGAACAGGAAAACACAAGGAAGGGTGTTCCTGAATCTCCTGATCGTATTTTTTCTCACCGGCTTCTGGCATGGAGCAGCCTGGAATTTTGTAATCTGGGGTTTGTTTCACGGATTATTCCTTGTGATTGAAAGAGTTGGATTTGAAAAAATTCTGAAAAGGTTATGGGCTCCTTTGCAACATGTTTA
>JAIORT010000119.1 GCA_021107975.1 Bacteroidales bacterium
ACATTTCCGTTCAGTGTCAGTTTAAAAAAGTGAGTTTTCCTCCCCCTGCCTCCAGAGGGGGATAGAACTCACCACTCTGTATCCACTCTCTTTGTATAAAAAAAGGCTGCCTGTTAAGGCAGCCTTTTAATCTCTCTATCAAAATATACAAAACAAAAATTAATTTACTTTAAGCATCCTCTTTGTAGAGATCACATTACCATTGACCTTAAGCCTGTAAAAATACATACCGGGATCGGCATTCTTTCCATTGGATAGCTTGCCATCCCAATTAAGGTTATGCTGTCCTGCAATTTGCTGTTCATTTATTAGGGTCTGAATTTTCTGCCCCATTATATTTATTATATTCAATTCCACATCAGAAGATTCAGTAAGCACGTAACTTATAGTAGTTTCCGTGCTGAACGGATTGGGATAGTTTTGAGCTAAAGTTTCATTGGTTTCAACTGATCCTATATCAATTCCTGTCATCGGATCGCCAATTGTTAAAGCCTTAATACAGAAATTACCGGTATTTTGGTAACCGGACGGATCGTCATAATAATAGAAATCGACCCAGCCTTTGCCATTGTTGTAATAACTTTCTTCAGGATTGGCAGTAGAAGGAACAATAGTTTTTGAACCACCGCCAAGCAGAACCGGAACTATAGAAGTTCTGTCGTAGGCATGACCTCCGTCAGACATGTATAGGTAAACGTAAAAATCGTCACCCTGCGTAAATTCAATAGAATCATTAAGGTCAACCGTATGGAGTCCTGAATAATCTATATGACCTGATTGAGAAGTCAATTCATCATATAAATCTGTTCCGTCGAAATTATCATATATCTTAATTGTAAAGTCAACATCATGCACAGACGTGAAGAAACTTACAGATGTTACGGTCTCAATACCTGTAATTGTAAACGCATTAAAGGCTTCTGTAACATCTTCCTTTGTATCTCTCCAGCCATGATAGTCGTGATAATAAACATTATCATACTGCCAGTGTTCAGTATTTTGGAACGAAACTGCACCCATTTCCGGTTGTTGACCTGCCCATTTATCGTAGTATGAAATCCAGAAATAACCGCCGTAACCCCAGCCGGACCCCCAGCTATTTTTACATAACCATGCGCCGGGATCGGGTGCATCTGTTACACGATCATCATCCCAACCTATAATAGCGATAGAATGATTAGGATCAAGTAGGCTTGAATGCGGTTGCCAGTGTTCATATTCCGCATTTATGAAAGAACCGTCATAACACATACAGGTTGCCATTACACCTTCGGTCATTATTTTTGATTTTACAAAATCAATATTTTCCAGGTTCTCTCCTACTATGTACCATTCAATATCTCTCGGATAATACAGGCTATAACTTGTATCGAACCTTGCAGGGGCTGAAGGATACCAATTATCATCATATTCAGTACCATCGTTAGCCGCAGGGCTGTAAACAGCACCGTCTCCCCTGGTAGTATAAGCTGATGAAACGCGATAATCACCACCGTAATGAACTTCCAGTCCTTGTCCGTTATTAAACGGCGGATCAAGATCCTGGTTGTAATACTCGTTGAATCCGTTCCACCAATCTAAGTGATATTCAGCCAGGTTAGGCTCAACATCATCCAATGTATCAATCCAATTGCCGTTCATCATCAGGTTTCCTTCAATGGCTGCCATAGTGCCATGTGCCCAGCATGTTCCCCCTGTTTGATGCTTTACAGAAGTAACATAATCAATACCATTAAAATCACGGAGGTCAAATGATGATGGCATTCCGGCAGGTTCGCCAGTCAATGCTTTGATACAGAAATTTCCGGTATTTTGGTAACCGGATGGATCGTTATAATAATAGAAATCAACCCAGCCTTTGCCATTGTTGTAATAACTTTCTTCAGGATTGGCAGTAGAAGGAACAATAGTTTTGGAACCTCCGCCAAGTAAAACAGGAACCTCGGAAGTTCTGTCGTAAGGAATACCACCTTCCGATAAATACAGGTAAACATAGAAGTCATCCCCCGAAGGAATATTTACAGAATTATCAAGGTCAATTGTATGAAATCCGCAATATTCAATTGTTCCTGATTTTGACGATAATTCGTTTTCGAGTTCCGTACCGGTAAAATCATCAAATATCTTTATTGTATAATCAATATTATCACCTGCAACAAAAATGTCAACTGCTACAAATGTTTCATTTTTAGCTGCCGTAAAAGCATTAAAAGCTTCAGTTGCAAAAGTCAGGGTATCGCGCCAGCCGTGATAATCGTGGTAATAGATAGTATCATAAGGTTCATATTCCACGTTCTGGAAAGAGATAGCGCCCATCTCGGGATTCTGGCATGCATGTTTGTCATAATACGAAATCCAGAAATATCCATTATTTCCCCACCATGTTCCCCAACTGTTTTTACAAAGCCATGCTCCGTTATCAGGAGGTGATGTATTAAATTTGCTTTTATCAAAATTGTTATCCCAGCCAACAATAGCAATTGAATGATTAGGGTCTATGGGGCTTGATTCAGGTTGGTAATGTGCATAATAAGAAGAATTGAAAAATGAACTGCTCCAGCACATACAGATAGCAATCACACCCTCAGTCATTATCTTAGTTTTGATGAGATCGATATTTTGCAGATTCTCACCGGCAATATACCATTCAACATCTTTTGGGAAATAATAATGATAACCTGTATCATACCTTGTTGGAGGCGTGTTATATGACTGACCGTCAATATCTCTGACAGCCCCGTCTCCCCTGGACATGTAAGCTGTAGATACACGGTAATCACCACCGTAATGTACTTCCAGACCCTGTCCGTTATTAAAAGGAGGATCGAGGTCCTGGTTATAATACTCGTTAAAACCGTTCCACCAGTCTAAATGGTATTCTGCAAGGGCTGGTTCACCGGTCTCTCCTGCTGCTGCCCAATTGCCTGTCATCAACAGGTTACCTTCAATAGCTGCCATAGTGCCGTGTGTCCAGCATGTTCCTCCATCCTGACTTTTAACTGAAGTAACATAATTATTTCCATTGTAATCCCTTAAATCGAATGTTTCAGGAAGTTGAGCAAAAACAACTGCCGAAACAATAACTGATAAAATAATAAAAGAAAATTTCTTCATAATTTTGTATTTTTACATTAATTTATATATTTTAGACAAATGTAGAAATTAATTAGTTGCATTAAAGTTTTTTTCTACATTTGACATAAATTTTAACAACCATGAATATGACTGATACATTCAAAATTAGTATTTCAATTTTATTTTTTAGTTTATTGATTATCATTAAACCTGTTCATGCTCAAAATGAAATACCTACGGATTTCTGCATTTCACAGGAAGAATATAAACTTTACAACCTGATAAATGAATACAGGAAGGCTTTGAATTTGACCAAAATACCTCTTTCAAGATCACTTTGTTATGTAGCCAGGCAACATATTACAGATTTAATTCAAAATAAACCCGACACTAATACCTGTAATTTTCATAGCTGGTCGGATAAAGGTAACTGGAAAGCATGCTGTTTTGAAAAAGAAATAAAAGATAAATCGTGTATGCATGATAAACCAAAAGAAATAACGAATTACCAGGGAACAGCCTTTGAAATAGTTTATTGGGAGAACAAAGAAGCCAATGCTGATAAAGCCTTTGACCAGTGGCGTGAAACGAATGCTGCAAGGTCGGTTATCATAAATTTTAAAGAATGGGAATCTTATTCGTGGAATGCCCTTGGCATTGGCATAAAAAAAGGCTTTGCAATTGCATGGTTTGGAGAAGAATTAGATGTTGAGAGAGTTACCAAAATCTGTGGAACACAAACTGAGATAATAAATGAGCCGCCTGTTAAAGATGGTGAGCCAAAAGTAATTTCAGCAAGTTCGGGCAGATATTATATTATCTTCGGGAGTTTCAACTCGCTTAATGATGCCAGGAAAGAGGTAATGAAATATATCAAAAATGGGTTCAATAAGGCAAAAATTATTTCAAAAGACAATAAGTTCAGAATTTCCCTTTCAGACTACCCAACAAAAGAATCGGCATCAAAAGCTAAAAAAGAATTGCCTGTTAGATATAAAGATGCGTGGATAATGCCTTTCTGATTTACGATTTTAGATTTTAGTGATTGAGTACATTTTTCATTGTTATTCCAATATCGGCAGGAGATTCAATTACATGGACACCACATTTTTTTAGTATTTTCTTTTTCGCCTGGGCAGTATCATCCTTTCCACCGATAATAGCACCGGCATGTCCCATTGTTCTGCCTTTAGGAGCAGTAGCACCGGCAATAAAGCTGACAACAGGTTTAGTACCGTTTTCCTTTATATATTGAGCTGCTTCGGCTTCCATATTCCCTCCAATCTCTCCAATCAAAACTATTCCCTCTGTATCCGGGTCATTCATAAATAATTCAATGGCGTCTTTTATTGTTGTGCCGATAATCGGGTCGCCGCCAATACCAATAGCAGTGGACTGTCCGAGTCCTAATTTTGTTAGTTGATCAACGGCTTCATAAGTTAAGGTTCCTGATCGTGAAACTATACCAATACTTCCCGGCGAATGAATATATCCCGGCATTATCCCGACTTTGGCTTCACCAGGTGTAATAACCCCGGGGCAATTGGGTCCTATAAGCCGGCAATCCTTATCCTTGAGGCACTCCTTTACCTTTACCATATCCTGAACGGGAATCCCTTCTGTAATACAAACAATTATTTTTATCCCTGCATCTGCCGCTTCCATAATGGCGTCTGCAGAAAATAATGGTGGCACAAATATAAGTGATACATTAGCACCGGCTTTCGTAACAGCTTCTTCAACAGTATTAAAGACAGGCTTGTCTAAATGTGTTTGTCCGCCTTTTCCGGGAGTTACCCCACCAATAACATTTGTTCCGTATTTAATCATCTGGCTGGCATGAAAAGTTCCTTCCCTTCCTGTAAAGCCTTGTACAACGACCTTTGAATCTTTATTAACTAATATACTCATATACTACTGCTATTTTCAGAAATGTGCAAATATAAATGTTTTGCCTTTTATCTTTAAAATAATTAATAATTTTGTTTGAATTAATAACCCATAATATCCATAAGTAAAATGAACCCAATAACTATAAACCACGACAAAAATGAAACTATTTGTGCTTTGGCTACTCCTCCCGGATCAAGTGCAATAGCAATTATCAGGATTTCAGGACCGAAGTCTATTGAAGTATGTGAGAAAATATTTAGACCTAAAAACAAAAAAATAAAACTTTCAAAGGTAAATTCGCACACTATCCATTTTGGAGATATCATCAAAGACTCAATCGTCCTGGATGAAGTATTGATAAGTATTTTCAAAGGACCTAATTCATACACAGGAGAAGATTCAATAGAGATATCCTGCCATGGCTCGGCATACATTCAGCAAAAAATAATTGAATTATTAATTAAAAATGGTCTCAGGCTGGCTAAGCCGGGTGAATTTACATTACGCGCTTTTCTTAATGGAAAATTTGATCTGTCGCAAGCAGAAGCCGTTGCCGATTTAATTGCTTCGCACTCTAAAACTTCGCACGAGCTGGCTCTTAATCAGATGAGGGGCGGATTTTCCAATAAAATAAAACAGTTGAGACAGCAATTAGTGAACTTCGCCTCATTAATTGAACTGGAACTTGACTTCAGCGAAGAAGATGTTGAATTTGCCGACAGGAAGGAACTCAAAAATCTGCTGGCAAATCTTAAAATAGAAATAAGTAAACTCTTAGATTCATTTAAACTCGGTAATGTCCTTAAAAAAGGTATTCCTGTTGCTATCGTGGGTCAGCCGAACGTGGGCAAATCAACCCTGCTAAATGCCATACTGAACGAAGAAAGAGCTATTGTATCGGAAATTCCGGGAACTACACGTGATGCTATCGAAGATACCATTGTTATAAAAGGTGTTTCCTTCAGGTTTATTGATACCGCCGGACTACATAATTCAACCGATAAAATCGAAAAAATAGGAATTGAACGCACTTACGAAAAAATTGACCAGGCAAAAATTATTTTGTATGTTTTTGATATTAGTAAAACAAACTATGAAGAAATAAAAATCACATTACAGGAATTCAAAGATCATATTGACCAATTGCCTGAAGGATTATCACAAGATAAAAAATTCATACTCATTGCCAACAAAACCGATCTTCTCGTTGAAGCTCCCAAAGGATTCAGGTCGATGGTAGAAATGGAGTGCATTTTTGTTTCGGCTAAACGTAAAGAAAATATAAACCTGATAGTGGAGAGTCTGTCAAAATATGTTGAAAGTGAAAATATAACGGATGCGACCATCGTATCCAATACACGCCATTATGAAGCCCTCAGCAAATCATTAGAAGCTATTGAAAGTATTGAAAAAGGTTTCAGTGAAGGACTACCATCCGA
>JAIORT010000741.1 GCA_021107975.1 Bacteroidales bacterium
GTTATACCGATTGTTTTACAAATATGTTTTTTGCAAACCTGATTTCTTTCGGTATAACATGACCTTAGTGTTATTTCTGCGTTTTACTTCTCTCTAACATGTGTAACTCTAAGTCGGAAATAAAATTTTCAAAATCTTTTATCTTAGCTAACTCAATTTCGAAAGCTGTCAGCACATTTTTTATTTTTTTAATCGAACTTATTAATCTATTTTTATTATTTCTGCTCAAAAGCCCGTTAACCAATAAAAAATAATCAGTTGTTTTTTGAGATATAAATAGCTTTCCCTGTGGATTGTGATTCGAAAAAAAATAGTACGAAAACTGAGTTTCAGGATCATTAAAATTAAAAAGCGGGTAATTGATCAATATATCCTGTTTTGAATTATAAACAGGAATGTCATCTATCCTTATTAAATCAAGATTTAATATGTCGTTCAACTTAAATGCCAACCAGTAATCTTTCTTATGGCAGGAAATACCAATTAAAAGATTATCCTCGCTAAAATCAATATCGATTTTAATTTTTTTTGCCATAATTAAGCTTTTCTAATGCTTTACCTGCTGCTATCTGTTCGGCTCCCTTTATTGAAGAATCCCTGCCATTAGAGTAAATCTTTTCATCAATCATTAAATCAACAATATATTGTTTCCTATAGCCGTTTCCAACCTCATCAACTACTATAAATTCAATAGGTATCTTTTCTTTTTGCGACCATTCAATAAGTTGGCTTTTATAATTAGTATCTTCACATTCAAGTTTATCAATATCAAAATGCACTTCTATCACTCTTTTTAGGATAATTTTTTTGGTATAGTTATAGCCTTTATCGAGATACAATGCTCCCACAAAAGCTTCAAATGCATCTCCGTGCAATGATTTGCTATAGCTGCGAAACAGTTCAGACTTAACGAGATTATCAAGTCCCAGCTTAATTGACAATTTATTCAATTGCGAACGACTAACGATTCGGGACCTCATTTCAGTGAGAAACCCCTCTTCTTTATAAGGAAATTTTTTAAAAAGGTAATCTGCTACTATCGAGCTTAACACGGCATCGCCCAGATATTCAAGGCGTTCATTGCTCACCTTTAAACCGTTTACTATTTCTTTAGCGGCTGACTTATGGCGGAAAGCTAATTGATATAAAAAAATATTTCCCGGATAAAACCCGAAAATATTCTTAATAGAATTTGTAAGTTTTTTATCAGATGAAAATAATACTGTGAATGGTAACAATAAATTCAAAATGATTGATTATTCATTGAATTTTTTAAAGATAATAGTAGCATTATGGCCACCAAAACCAAATGTATTGCTTAGTGCATATTTTATTTCTCTTTCCCTGCCTTTGTGAAATGTAAAGTCAAGTTTATTATCTATTTCAGGATCATCGGTAAAATGATTGATTGTTGGAGGAATAAAATTATTGTTAATAGCAAGAATTGAAGCTATTGCTTCAACAGCGCCGGCAGCCCCGAGCATGTGACCTGTCATTGATTTTGTAGAATTAATAGCAATTTTATAAGCATGTTCATCAAAAAGCGTAACAATAGCCCTTGGCTCGGAAAGATCTCCTAAGGGCGTAGATGTGCCATGAGTATTGATATGGTCAATATCATTAGGTTTAATTTCTGCATCCTCCAATGCAAATTGCATTGACTTCATTGCTCCGTATCCATCGGGATGTGGAGATGTCATGTGATACGCATCTGCTGTAAGCCCGCATCCTGCAATTTCCGCATAGATTTTAGCTTGTCTTCTTTTTGCATGTTCTAATTCCTCAAGCAGTAAAGCACCTCCTCCTTCACCAAGCACAAAACCATCCCTGTCTTTATCAAATGGTCGCGACCCTGTTTTAGGGTCGTCATTTCTGGTGGAAATAGCATGCATTGCATTAAATCCTCCAATTCCACTTATTGTAATTGCGGCTTCGGAACCACCTGCTATAAAAATACTTGCTTTATCAAGCCTGATATAATTATAAGCATCAATAAGTGCGTGGGCTGATGAAGCGCAAGCAGAAACCGTTGCAAAATTCGGACCCCTGAAACCGTATTTGATGGAAATATTGCCTGCTGCTATATCGGCAATCATTTTTGGAATAAAGAAGGGATTAAACCGGGGGGTTCCATCTCCTTTAGAATAACTTCCAACCTCTTTTTCAAATGTATCCAAACCTCCTATCCCCGATGCCCATATGACCCCTGCGTGGTCCAGGTCAATTTTTTCTCTGTCAATACCCGAATCCTCTAAACATTGAGCTGCAGCTACCATTCCATATTGGGCATAGGGGTCATATTTTCTTGCTTCCTTCCTGTCAAAAAAATCCTTTGGATCAAAGTTTTTTAATTCACAGGCAAACTTTGTCTTGAATTTCGATGCATCAAATCGTGTGATCATATTTGCACCACTGACTCCTTTAACCAGATTATTCCATAACTCCTCAGTATTATTACCAATAGGAGTTAATGCACCTAATCCGGTAACTACTACCCGTTTAAGTTCCATTTATCTATATGAAATGAATTTTTATTTTGTATTTTCTTCAATATACTTAATTGCTTCGCCAACAGTGGCAATCTTTTCTGCCTGGTCATCAGGGATGGCAATGTTGAATTCCTTTTCAAATTCCATGATTAACTCAACTGTGTCTAATGAATCGGCACCCAGATCATTAGTGAAACTTGCTTCTGGTGTAACTTCGTTTTCGTCAACACCAAGCTTATCAATGATGATAGCTTTTACTTTTGTTGAAATATCAGACATATCTTTTTATTTTTTAAGTTAAACGGTTGCAAAGAAATGAATTTTATTAAAATTAAGCAAATTTTTTAATTTTTATTAAGATTTATTAATTATTCGTTAGTTTTGTCATCATTCCCAAATTTTTGGATAGCAATGTCGATTTCAATGCAGTATAATCCGGATTATTCATGAATAATATAGCAATTTTTGCATCGGGCAGTGGCACTAATGCACAACGAATTATTGAATATTTTAATAACAATCGGTCAATTTCAGTTACAAGAATATTTTGTAATAAAAAAGATGCCTATGTGCTAACCCGCGCTGAAAAGTTAGGAATTCCTACATTTGTTTTTGGCAGAAATGAATTCTATAATTCAAACAAAGTGTTAGATAAGCTGAAAGATGATGAAATTGACCTGATTGTTTTAGCCGGATTTCTCTGGTTAGTCCCGGCAAACATACTCAGTGAATTCTCAAACAGGATTATCAATATCCATCCTGCCCTGCTTCCTAAATACGGAGGAAAAGGTATGTATGGCATGAGGGTTCATGAGACTGTTATTTGTTCCGGAGAAAAAGAATCGGGTATCTCTATACATTATGTCAATGAAATATATGACAAAGGGGAAATTATCGTACAAAAGAAATGTACTGTTGAAAAGGATGAAACACCTGAGTCTCTTGCTGCAAAAATACACCAACTGGAGTATGAACATTATCCGAAGACAATAGAAAAATTGATTATTAAATTTTCCTTATCATCATAATCCCATCACGTAAGGGAAATAAAATATTTTCCACCCTGTTATCGTTCTGTACGAAATCATTAAATTTAATAATCCCTTCTGTTTCTTTATCACCTTGTTCAACAGGTTTAACTACCTTTCCATCCCATAAGGCATTATCAGCAAGAATAAATCCTCCTTTCCTCACTTTATCAAAAACCAGGTTATAATAGTTCAAATAGTTTTCCTTGTCGGCATCAATAAATACCAGGTCGAATATTTTATTGATAAGGGAAATGATATCTATGGCATTCCCAATATATTGTTTAACGTTGTGTTCTAAACCTGCCTTCCTGAAATAAATTTTTGAAAAATTTTCAAGTTCCGGATTGATTTCTATTGTATGTATGACTCCTTCTTTTGTTAATCCTTTTGCAAGACAAATTGCGGAATAACCCGTATATGTTCCGATTTCCAGGATCATTTTCGGGCGGATCATACAACTTATCATTTCTAAAAACTTACCCTGTACATGTCCTGATAACATGCGCGGATATAGAATTTTAAGGTTTGTTTCCCGGTTGAGTTCAGCTAAATGTATTGCTTCCGGAGTAGTATGGTTTTTTATATATCTTTCAATTTCAGAGTTTGTCATCATGATTAACTAAACCTTATCCCGTTTTCCAGGATAATTCTGATTACAATTATAGCAATAACAGTAATTATTAAATAAGCCCAACTAATTTTTATCATTTTGTGAGTCTTTTTTGGCAATTTTAAAAGCTGCAGCGATGGCGAGTTATAATTTGTAAATACCGGTATTATAATAAGAACAGTTGTTACATACAAGAAAACCAGTTCAATCGGGTTATTCGGAATGTTAATCACATATAAAACGAGATTGCCAAATATCCAGGGAATAAGCACTTTACTTAAAATATAAAAAAATCTTATTTTAGGTTCGATGATTTTTGGCGAATTAGAGGTATAAAGAAACTGCTTGGTTGAGTGAAATCCTAAAATCAACATAATTACTACTGAAGCAATTAAGAAAATAATTTCCTCAACATCAAAAATGCTGCTGAAAAATATCCATTCCGTAGTATAAATAAACCCTGTTCTTGTAATTACTCCAACAATATATGCCCCGAAAAACATATTAGCTGCGTGTATCGAAGCCCATAAAAGAAATGTTTTTAAATAAACAAATCTGAATCTTGCCAAAATATATAATCGGTATAAAACTACGCCTGCTATCAGGCAAATAAAGGGTCCTGACCCAAAAATAACGATTAGCGCCATTCTTGAATATAACGTAGAATATGTATATAAAGGCCAAAATATTCTGTACGAGTAAAGAACAGCGGGAATATCAAAAATCGAAGCGGTTAGAATTGTTATATATTGATTTAAAAAATATACTGTTAAAAATGCAAGGATAAACATCGTTGTCGAGTTTATGCTTGTTATCAGATAACTGTTTCTGATCTCCTTGTACTTATGAATATATCTGATAAGGCTGAAGAAATCGGATATTGATTTAAATAAATGTATTAACCAGATTTTTCTGCGTTTCCAGAATCTGCCTATGGATTCAATAACTTCAAATGGAAAACGATAGATTTTACGGATAGCAAGCCGTCTGATATCATGCCTGACCTGTTGTCGTAATATTTTTTCAGCACCTTTTACTTTTTTAATTTTAACAGGATGTTTTATAAAGCTAATAACATTATTTATAAATGCCTTACTCCTTGCCTTGCGTATTTTTTGCCGCATAGGTCTGGTTTTAAGCCGCATTTCTCTTCTCTCTCTACTAAGGCTTTTGCGTTCTTCAGCTAAATATTTTTTTCTCCTTTTTTTCCCTTTTTGCTTTTCTTTTTTTAATTTAACCTTTTCCTCCGATTTCCCGGGAAATAAATTGATTAAATGCAATAAAGACTTCATCCATTTCCTTCGTCTGCGTTTTTTCCATTTTTCCCGTTTCTCCCTTACCTCTTTCTTTTGCTGTTTTATAGTTATTTTTTCCTGCCGGATATACTCCCGCCTTCTTTGCTTGAGTTTTTTCTTTTTTTCTCTATGTCGTCTTCTTTCGGAATGATCCATGGGTTGATATAAATACAGCTTATTCGATTGTTAAGCAGAATGGCAAAAATAATGGACTTATATACATTTGGCAAGATAAATTGAAAATAAATTTAATGACCGGAGTTTTTAAAAGGATAAAAACTTATTTTTACAAAAAGAAACCGTAAGATGAGAAAATCTACTCTGAAAATAATATTATGGATAACCATATTTGCTATCGCCATGGGTTATCTTGAGAGCGCTGTGGTGGTTTATCTTCGCAAAATCTATTATCCGGAGGGTTTTATTTTTCCATTAAAAGCCATAGAGAGCAACATTGGTATAACAGAAATTTTACGTGAAGCTGCAACAATAATTATGTTAGCAGGAGCAGGAATCATTGCAGGAAGAACAAAAACCGAGAAGTTCGGGTTTTTCATTTATTGCTTTGCTGTTTGGGATATTTTTTATTATATATTTCTGAAACTATTATTGGGCTGGCCCGAATCGTTGTTGACATGGGATATTTTATTTCTTATCCCGGTTACATGGGTCGGTCCGGTTATATGCCCGGTTATAAATTCACTAAGCATGATTTCTTTTGCGTTCTTAATCAGCTATTTCATTGATAAAGGATTAAAAACAAAAATAATTTGGAAAGAATGGATCCTGTTAATTATAGGTTCTGTAATTATTATCATTTCTTATGTTAATGATTATCTTGATTACATATTGGCTGAGTTTCCTCTGAGCGATTTATTCAGAGCTGTAAACAATATGGCTATAATGGAATATGCTTCAGGGTATGTGCCAATAAGTTTCTCATGGTGGATTTTTATTATTGGTGAGTTATTA
>JAIORT010000348.1 GCA_021107975.1 Bacteroidales bacterium
ACGGTTCGGAAAATATTAAAAAAGTATATAAAGGCAGCCTGACGATATTGGATACGGACTAATTTTAGATTTCAGATTTTTGTTTTGTAATTTACACTTCTTATCTCTCAATCTTCTCAACTAACTTTAAATACCATTCTTCTCCATATTTTCTAACAAGTGGCTCCTTCAGGAATTTGTATAAAGGAAGGTTTATATCTTTCCCTAATGTACAGGCAGATTGACAAATATACCACTTATGATAATTCACTGCTTCAAAATCCTTATGCTTTGTTATACGAATGGGATAAAGGTGACACGACACAGGTTTTTGAAAATTTATTTTACCCTCTTCAAAGGCTTTTTCAATGGCACAACGGGTTATATCATCTTCAAAGTAAACATAAGCACATTCTCTGTTATTAATTAGGGGGGTTACGTATTCACCATTTTCATCATAGTCGAAAATACCGTTTGATTCAATCACCTTAATGCCATCATTAGTCATATAGGGTTTGATTTCATCGATAAAATCTTCGAGTAATGAAATTTCCTCTTCCTCCAATGGCGCTCCCGCATCACCTTCCACACAGCAGTCGCCTTTGCATTTTTTCAGGTCGCAGCAAAAGCGTATGTCACGGATATCTTCTGAAATAATGGTGTTATCAATTACAATCATGCGGCAAAAATAGAATATTCTGTAATCATAAATAAAAAATCCCTTCCATCATATTAAGATGAAAAGGATTTATAATCTTTAAAAAATTAACAGATTTTACCTGTCCCTGAACCTAAACGACAATTTAACCTTAGTGCGGTATGCCACCACTTTGCCGTCTTCCATCTTCATATCCATTGCCGATACTTCTGCAACTCTGAGGTCTTCAAGTGTTTCCGCAGCTCTTTCTACGGCATTTTTAGCGGCTTCTTCCCACGATGTTTCGCTGGTGCCGATAAGTTCAATAACTTTATAAATACTGTCACTCATAATATTTCCTCCGTAATTTTAGTTAGACATTAATTGATTTTCTAATAAAATCCAAATGTACAAAATTTTTTAAAATTTCATGTCGGTTTATTGAAAAATATTACTTTTAACAAATTAGTCTAACTGAAAAGTATTAAAAAAAATGAAAATAGCCGTTATAGGTTTCGGAGCTGCAGTAATAGGTTTCATCGAAAAGATGAAAAAATCGGATAATGAAATCCATATTTTTGAAAAAAGCAAAGACATATATTCTTCGAGTATATCAGGCATACGTGCCGACGGAAAACTTTTCGTTTCGAAAGATATGGGAGGCGATCTGGATGTTGATATTGCTTTGCAAAAAAAACTTGTTGACTTCTGGATAAAAAAAACAGGAAACGGAAATTATGAAACAGGTAGTTCCTTTACAAACCTCGAATATTATAAAAAGTTTTACGAGAAAGGATTTCAGCCCGTAATATCCGATTTTTACCATTTGGGAACAGATCAGCTAAAAAAAGTACTTTTCAATATTTATGAAGAATATAGTTCGTTGTCAAACATTCATTTTCATTTCGAAAGCCCGGTTAGCAGCATCGAAATTGTTGGGGATAAAGTAAAGTTGGATAACAATGAAAAGTATGATAAAGTTATTGTTGCGGTCGGAAGAAGCGGTCATAAGTTTATTAAGACTATTATAAAAAAATATCCTCAAATAGTCCTTGATAGTACCAAGGTTGATATAGGGGTGAGATTTGAATTACCTGACCATATTGTTAAAGACCTGAATGATGAGATGTATGAGTTCAAGGTGCGGTATAAAAGCAAAACCGGTTATATGGTCCGTACATTTTGCAACAACCCTTCAGGCTATGTTGTAACTGAACATTACGGCGATTTTAATACGGTTAACGGTCATTCCAAGATCAAAACAAAAAGTAAGAATACCAATTTTGCAATTCTCACCACAGTACAATTGACCGAGCCGTTTAACGACCCTATTGGCTATGGGTCGAATATTGCAAAAATGTCGAACATGCTGGGCGGAGACAGGGTGATACTTCAGACTTATAGCCATTTTAAAGGCTCTAAAAGAACCAAAAACTTATACAGGGTACAGCCTACACTTCCTGGGAACGAATACATATTAGGAGATATCAACCTTGCATATCCGAGGAGAATAATTGAAAGCATAATAGACTTTGCTGAAAATTTAAATGAAGTCGTTCCTGGAATTACACATCCTGATAACCTGATTTATGCCCCGGAAATCAAATTTTATACAAACACCCTGAATAACGACATATTTAAAAACCTGAAATTCATCGGTGATTGCTCCGGCTACACACGGTCGATTATTTATGCTACGGCACATGGGTATATGATGGCGGGAAATATTTTAGGTGAATGATAAAAAAAATAAAAAACCTTATTTTCACACAAACAACTTTATGAATAAAAAAAATAGAAAATTTTATTTTAATACAAATAACCTTAATAAAAAAGACAACCACACACAATCAACCATAGCTCTTTCGGATTTTAGGGAAAGCATTGTGCAGTATGCTAATCCGAAAGCTGATAATGATGGATTTGTAATCCATTTTTATACAGTTGTTATTCTTAGGATTTTATATACAAGGTTTATATTTTTTCGGATTAGCTTATCCTTATTCCATCGCCTAAATCCGAAAAAGCAATAAGAATTTGAGAAAATCAATAAATATTTATCATTAAATTATCAATCTATGCAATTTAGAAATAATGTTTTTAAAGGATCGCGTTTGATTATTTTGTTCGTGTTAATTGCAGTAATGTTTTCATCTTTTTATGTAATGGCAGAAAAAAAGAAAGATAAAGAAGAAGGTAAAAACGACACCATTAAATCGAGCCACGTAAGCGGTTTAAAATTCCGAAGTATCGGCCCGGCATTTACATCCGGTCGTATTGCCGATTTTGCTGTCAATCCTGATAATCACAGCGAATATTATGTTGCTGTAGCTTGCGGGCATATCTGGAAGACTACCAATAACGGTATTACTTTTAAACCGGTTTTCGACAATTACGGCGCCTATTCTATCGGTTGCCTTTCAATGGACCCCAACAATCCGAATGTGGTTTGGGCAGGTACGGGTGAGAATAACCATCAGAGGGCTTTGGGCTATGGTGATGGCGTATATAAAACTGTTGACGGGGGTAAGTCATGGAAGAACATGGGATTAAATGAATCGCGTCAGATTGGCATGATCGCTATTGATCCTCGTAATTCAGATGTGGTTTATGTAGCTGCCGAAGGTTCTGTGTGGGGACCCGGCGGTGACCGTGGATTGTATAAAACAACAGATGGCGGGAAAAACTGGGAAAAAATCCTTGAGATAAGCGAAAATACCGGAGTTAATAATGTAGTGTTAGACCCGGAAAATCCTGATATTATTTATGCCACTTCCGAGCAGAGAAGAAGGCATGTATTTACAAAAATTGGTGGTGGTCCCGAATCTGCAATTTATAAATCGACCGATGCCGGTAAAAGCTGGAGAAAATTAAAATCAGGTTTGCCTTCGGTTGATAAGGGAGGAATGGGAATTGCCGTATCACCTTTGGATCCCAACGTGGTTTATGTAATTATTGAGGCAGCACAAGATAAAGGTGGTTTCTTCCGGTCAACCGACAGGGGAGAATCCTGGTCAAAAATGAGTGATTATTCAAGCAGCGGACAATATTACAACGAGATTTTTTGCGATCCGCAAGATGTGGATAAAGTTTATTCGATGGATACGTGGTCGAAATATACTATAGATGGCGGTAAAACATGGAAAAACGTCGGAAACAACAAGCGACATGTGGATGACCATGCATTGTGGATCGATCCTGATGATACAAAACATTTTATGATTGGCGGAGACGGTGGTGTGTATGTAACTTTCGACGGAGGAAAAAATTATATTCATAAAATTAACTTACCCGTAACTCAGTTTTACCGTGTTGCAGTTGATAACACAGAACCTTTCTACTGGGTTTATGGCGGAACACAGGATAACAGCAGCTTTGGCGGGCCTTCGAGAAACCTGAAATCTGATGGTGTTAGAAGTTGTGACTGGGTGGTTACGCTTGGCGGCGACGGGTTCTGGCAAGCAATCGATCCTGAAAACCCGGATATTGTTTACTCCGAATATCAGTATGGAAATATTTACAGGTTTGATAAAAAAAGCGGCGAATCAATCAATATCAAACCACGTCCGCGAAAGGGAGAAGATACTTACAAATGGAACTGGAATACACCTTTTATCATCAGCCCGCATTCTAACACACGGCTTTATATGGCTGCCGATAAAGTGTTCAGAAGCGACGACAGGGGGCAGTCGTGGAAAGTGATAAGCGATGATATCACTGCTCAGATCGACCGTAACACCTGGAAAGTTATGGACAGATACTGGGGAACCGATGCCGTGGTAAAGGATGTATCTACCTCGTTGTATGGAATGGCTGTTTCAATAGATGAATCTCCTGTGAAAGAAGACTTGCTTTATATTGGAACCGATGACGGATTGATACAGGTAACAGAGGATGCAGGTGAAAACTGGAGAAAGATTGACAAGTTTCCGGGAATTCCTGAAAATACTTATGTTAGTGATATTTTATGTTCAAAGTATGATGAAGATGTTGTTTTTGCTTCATTCGATAACAGGAAAAGAGATGATTTTAAACCTTATATTCTAAAGAGTGAAGACAAAGGTCAGACATGGACTTCCATTTCCGGCAACCTTCCTGAAAACGGAACTGTTCTTACAATAGAGCAGGATCATGTTAATCCTGATTTGTTGTTTGTTGGAACCGAGTTCGGTGTTTTCTTTAATATAGACGGCGGAAATATTTGGACACAATTTAAATCCGGTATTCCGACAATTTCGGTAAAAGATATTGCAATACAGGAGCGGGAAAGCGACCTCGTACTGGCTACTTTCGGTAGAGGATTTTATATTTTGGATGATTATTCGCCTTTAAGAGAGTTAAGTCCCGAATTTTTAGATACCACAGCTTATATTTTTTCAATTAAGGATGCCCTGATGTACATTCAGAAAAGAAGAGGGGGCTACGGAAGCGGTTCGAATGTTTATGTTGCTGAAAACCCTCCTTTTGGAGCAACATTCACTTATTACATTAAGGAGCCGCCAAAGACTTTAAAACAGGAGCGTCGCGAAAAAGAAAAAGAACTCATCAAAGAAAAAGAGCCAATCCCTATTCCGACAATGGATGAACTCCGTGCAGAAGAAAATGAAGTAAAACCACATCTTATTTTTACAATTACCGATGAAGATGGAAATATCATAAGAAAACTCACAAAAGAGAATAGCAAAGGTATTAACAGGATAACCTGGAATTTACGTTATCCGGGTACTTATCCGGTAAGTATTAAAGATAAAAAATACGATCCTTTATCAATGGGCGGAGATGGAATGTATGTTTTACCAGGGAAGTATTATGTGTCTATGTCGCAATATGTCAGAGGTGAGGTAACCGAATTGTTCGGTCCGGTTGAGTTTACGGCGAAAACATTAGATAATGCAACACTTCCTGCCCAAGACAGAGAAGAACTGGTAGCTTTCCAGAAAAAGTTAGCTGAACTTGCCAGGGCTGTAAGAGGTGCTGAAAAATTTGCTTATGATTTGATGGAAAGATTGAAATACGACAAACAGGCAGCCCAGCGCACTCCGGGAGCACCTGCCGGATTGATGATAAAAATTGAAAAGACTGAAGCACAGATGGATGATATTATCTGGAAATTCAAAGGGCAAACTCCTAAAGCCAGCCGCGAGGAAAACCTGCCGGCTCCGCCTTCCATTAATGAAAGGCTGAACTCAATAATCTGGACGCACTGGCGCTCCACATCGCCAGTTACTCAGACACAAAAAGATGTTTATGATATTCTGAAAGAGGAATTCCCGCCTGTTCTTGAGGAGTTGAAAACAATATTTGAAACAGAACTTCCTGAAATTGAGAAAGAACTTGAAGAATTGGGCGCTCCCTGGACACCGGGAAGAATTCCTGAATGGCATGAGGAGTGATCATATATAATTAATTAACGATTTTTGATTTATTTCTGACTATTTCATAGCGCCATAAATGGCAAGTTACATGTTATTCAGCAATCGCTTACTAATTGTGGATTTGCAAAAAAATATTCAATAAGCAACATACAATAATCAATAAACAAGTAAAAAAGGAAACCATTAATTCCAAATACAAAGAAATTAGCTCCAATTATGAAAGAAACGGAAGAATTGATAGCTATAATTTATAAAAGCATTGAAACTACGAAGTCGAATATGTAGAAATAATGAAAATTGAATATTGTATGTTGAGTGTTGAATATTGAATATTGAATCAATCGCTTACTAATTGCGGATTTGCTAAATAACTTTGTTTTTTTAGCAAAGTTTTACAGGAT
>JAIORT010000207.1 GCA_021107975.1 Bacteroidales bacterium
CATAACTCTTACCGTAGATATACCTATTTTTAATTTTTATTACAGGAAAAATAAAATTTAAATTCAAATGAAGGTAAAATGCAATCAACTAAAAAATCCACTGCACATTGACATTTGTAACTTCAAGGAAGTGAGACACCGGGATTCCTGCCTTGTCGCCTGCCTGACGGCAGTCAGGGCAGACAGGTACAATCTAATTTAATATAAAAATATTTTGCAATTACCACAAAGACACCCCTGTATTTAATGGGTATTGGGCGATAGGTTTCTTGAATCTGAGAGTAGAAAATTATTTATAAATCTATATAAACCATCAAGAAGGGATGTGTTACTTTCTATTTTTAAACTGGTTTTTATGTTGACCAATATTGGAATTTTGTTATTTTTGTAAAAAAAAGCTAATGACAGAAATTATATTTATTATTGAAGAATCACCTGAAGGTGGATATGAAGCAAAAGCTTTGGGGTATTCAATTTTCACAGAAGGTGAAACTATGGAAGAATTGAAACAAAATATCAGGGAGGCAATTCAATGCCATTTTGAAGCTGATCCTCCGAAGGTCGTGCGCTTACATTATATCAAAGAAGAGGTTTTTGCAGCATGACAAGGCTACCACGTAATTTATCAGGAAAATCTTTATCTAATAAGCTTAAAAAATTGGGCTATAAACCTACCAGACAGGTTGGTAGTCATATCCGGCTGACTACTGAACAAAATGGCATACATCACATTACAATTCCTGATCATACACCATTAAAAATTGGCACCCTCTCAAATATCCTTAAGGATGTTGCCGAACATTTTGAGATTAGTAAGAAGGAATTGATGGATCGCTTGTTTTAAAACCCAAATACACTGCAACTTTATTAGACACCTGCTCGTACAATTTTAAACGATAGACATCAGGATTAGTTAGCCCGGGCGGAAATAATACAAAGATTCCAGCCTGCCACAGAATGTCATAATAGAGGCTTGCAGGTGTAATCCGTAGTGAAAAAAGAATACACCACAGATATCTCAGATAGACACAGATAAACCACAGAAAAAAAATCTGTGCAAATCCGTGGTGAAAAAGGATACATCACAGATGAACCACAGAAAAAAACAATCTGTGTAAATCCGTATTAATCTGTGGTGAAAGAAAACCCCATGCTCTTACGGATTTATGTGTAGGTCATCACGGTTAGTTAGCCCGGATGGAAATAATACAAGGATGCTTTACCTGTTTATGAATTTCGCATCCTGCACCGGAGGGCTATTACGTTATCATCTATTACATATTGAAGTAAAATTACAGTACTTACAATTTTCAATAGTATCTGTCTTTCTGAATGGTTTTTCAGTATCAAATATTTCCCGGATAATTCTCTTTAATACATTTTCAAAATTTTCAAAAGCTTCCCCTGATAAAGTCTCATTATCGGGCAAATTAATATTTAGAAATCCTATGTTCAGGTTTCTGAACGATATAATACCGGGTTTGATTTGTTTACTGTTTTCACCGGCAGCTTTGTTATATACATAACCGTAAAATAATAACTGAAAACATTTATCTAATTTACTTTCGGTAAGCAGATCGTCCCATTCATTGAACTTCAAATCTCTTTGTTCAACCCTGCCGGTTTTATAATCAATAATCCGGATAGTGTCATTCAATTCATCCACCCTGTCAATAGTACCTTTTAATCTTACATTAAAATTTCCCTTATCGTATTCGAAAGTAAGGTTTGAAAAAAACCGATTTTCCAGGCTTTTTATTATTATCCGGCTTCCTTTCTCTGCTTCAGTTTTAATCAAATCAAACTCCTTTTTCAGGAAATTATCAATAAACAAGTTTGCCACTTTCACAATCAACAGGTTTTTACCGTAATCAATTTCACCATGTTCATAATGAATTTTAAACGAGTTACGGATTAATCCCTCAATTTCAGACTTCATAGAATTAATGTCTTCACAATTTACCGGTTTACCAATAAAAGGAGTATATAGTCCTTGCAAAACATCATGAATCACAGTGCCAAGTGTTGCTGCCTCGATAGTTTCCTCCACTTCTTCGGTTTCACTCAATCCTGCAATATATTTAAAGTAAAACTGTAAAGGGCAATTTCTAAAAGTATTTAATGCACTTGGAGAAAATCCGCTTTTTGCCAGGGCTTTCAACTTTTCTACGATATCAGCCGTCTTAAAAATTTCAATTGTATCATCAAAATCATCCTTCCCCGGAGGGATTGACAGTGTTTTCTTTTCTATCCTGACCCTGAGATTATATTTCGGAAGTTCGTATTGAAGTTGAGTAATAAACCGGCTTATATCACCTCCTCCCAATTCTCCCGGTTCGGTGTTATATAATAAATATACATTTTTTGCCCTTTGTAAGATCCGATAAAAATGATAAGCGAAAACGGAATTTTTCTCTCTGTATGTAGGAAGTCTGAACTCACGTTTTATCTCATAAGGAATAAATGAATTGGTTGATTTACCCGATGGAATAATATCTTCATTCACCGATAACATAATAATATTTTCAAAATCGAGAGTTCGGGTTTCGAGCATTCCCATAATCTGAAGACCGCCCAATGGCTCACCATAAAAAGGAATAGTAATTGATTGTACTATTTGGTTAAATAATTCTCTTAGGGTTCTGATGTTTTCTATAAAAGGATATTCCGAAAGCAAAATTTTCAGTCGTTTAAGAACCATAGAAAAATGAAAAAGATATTCCATTTCCAAATCAGGGATATCCTTATCATCTTTGTTTTCCGCTTCAACATTATGCTTTATTAAAACCGATTTCAGGACTTTGAGCAGTTCAATCAATTTGTTTACCCCTTTTCCCGGATTGTTCTTCCACGGCTCAAAAAGGACAGGGATTAAATTTTTAAACTCTTTATCGGAAGAAAAATAAATTGTTGTTAGTTCTTTATAATTAAAAAATATTTTATTTGATTTCCTGATTTTAGATGTTACCGAAACGCTCTCGTTATTTTGATGATTATTTTCACCAATGGCTTTAATATAAGGATGTTCTAATATTTTTATAATATCATTATAATACAGTCTCGGATTTTTACCTCCGGTTTTATCAAACTTAATGGCATTTTCGTTTAAGTTAAAAAAAACCTCAATCAAACGAAATAATGGTGTGAATTTCAAAGGTAATCCCATTGTAAGGTTAAATTCGTGAATACTCAACGGGATTGAATTCAGCAAAGGCACCATAAGGGTTTCATCATTAAGAACAACAGCCGTATTACGCAATTCCGATTCTTTTCGGGCAATCTCGTCAAGCACTTGTCCTGCAACTTTCACCTGTCCCACATTCTGTGGTACGCCAATAATATCTATTTTTTTATTTTCAGCAGAAAAATGGTCGCCTGTCCATTTAAAATCATCTGCCTGGAATTTATTAATATACTTTCGAATAAATCTGCCTGCTTCCTGAACATTATTTTCAGTGTAATACTTATCAGCATCCCAAAGCATTTCAGCTATACCACAATTTTTTAAAGAAAATATAATTTTTTCTTCAGAAGATGTTAAAGCATTGAACCCGGTAAAAAGAATTTTCTTCCATAGTAATTGTTCTGCCTTTTCTTCAATATTTTCGGCAAGAGTCCTGTAAGCTAAACCCTTGTAAACTTGTCGCTTTTCAGTTAGTCTTATCTTTAACTTATCGTAATACTTTTTTAGAGAATTGAAAAAGCGAAGGTATTTAACCTCAAAATCCGTCAGCGGCTTCTGGTCAAGGTTCCAGACAGTTAGTGCTTTTGTGTCAGATAGATATCCGAATAATTGCCCGGTATCAATTAGGTACATGTCAATATCATTAAAATCACGTATCAGCACCTGCCCCCAGTTCAGAAATTCACTAAACTCCTGTGCAGCTTTATCCTCTATTTCTTTATGAACCTTGTAAAGCTCGAATAACAGGAATACAGGGTCAATGACCTTAAATCCGGATAATTCAAAAATAAAATCCTCAATTGCATAAATAGAAGGCGCCCATACAGTTTTATTCAATCTTTTGGCTAAGTAACTTTTCAGAAACAATCCTGCTCTGCGGTTTGGAAGAACTAAACAAATATCACCTGTATCTTCACTGTAATTATTTATGAGGTATTCTGCTGTTTTATCAAGAAATGGCTGCATCAGACCGTTAGTTGTTGGTTAATTGTTATATACTATTATCCTGTAAAACTTTGCTAAAAAAACAAAATTATTTAGCAAATCCGCAATTAGTAAGCGATTGATTCAACACTAAATATTCAATACTCAACATTCAATATTCAACACTCAATATTCAATTTTCATTATTTCTACATATTCGACTTCGTAGTTTCAATGCTTTTATAAATTATAGCTATCAACTCTTCCGTTTCTTTCATAATTGGAGCTAATTTTTTTGTGTTTGGAATTAATGGTTTCCTTTTTATAATTTTTAAGCAAATTCGACTTTCTTTTAGCTCTTTTAGAATTATTTTCAGTTTATGAACAAAATCTTTTCTTGATTCTGCACTTTGAGCTTCTCCATAATTTAATGCAGGCGAACTACCACTTCTAATTAATTGACCGGCTATATGAATTCCTAATTTTGAATTATCAATTTCATCAACTACATTACTTATTCTTATTGTAAAGTCAATAAATCTATCTTCTAAATCAAATTTTTTCATTTTTTACTTGTTTATTGATTATTGTATGTTGCTTATTGAATGTTTTTTTGCAAATCCACAATTAGTAAGCGATTGCTGAATAACATGTAACTTGCCATTTATGGCGCTATGTTATTTGTTATTTAGTAACCTCTAACCTGCATTATTCACAAAATCTCTCGTAATTTTGAACCTGATAGTTATCGGGTTCGGAATTGCGTGATGAATTATTCAGGCTAAAGTACTCTGTTTATAATTTTTTCAGCTTCCTTTAGATTTTCCTTTCTCCCTAAGTCAAGCCACAGTGACTCATTATGTTTATAGCATAAAATTCGATGATCACGAGCTAATTTCAAATATACATCAATTATCGAAAACTTACCCTCATCTGATATATAATTAAAAATTGCAGGATTAATAATATGTATTCCGCTAAAAGCATAAGGAAAATATTCGGGTTTTTGAACGATTATTTTTCTTTCATTGGTTTTCACATTTTCCCAGCCGCATAATACATCATTCTCATCAAACAGCAAATAACGGGAAGTAATCCTGTTCCTGACAGCAAGGGTAGCCAGGGCGCCGGTTTCCAAATGAAATTCCATCATTTTATTCAAATCAATATTTGAAATAACATCTACATTATGAACCAGAAAAGGCTTGCCATCATCAAAAAACCATGATGCTTTTTTCAATCCGCCGCCTGTTTCTAACAATTGATCAGTCTCATCTGAGAACTGTATATTGATTCCGAATTTATTTTTTGATTCTATAAACTCAATGATTTGTACGGAGAAATGATGAACATTAATAATAATATCATTAAAACCATACCTGATAAGCCTTTTTATCACAATTTCCAAAAGTGATTTTTTACCTATTTTCACTAATGCTTTGGGTACGGTTTCTGTTATTGGGTGTAAACGTGTACCAAGACCTGCTACAAATATCATTGCTTTATATCGAAGCACCGGTATCGTCCTCATCAAAGAAAAGATTTACATTGAGTATTTGATCAAACTCGCCCAGTTCACGGAGTAATTCACTGCCTTTATCTTTAGTTTTAAAGTTAACATGGTAAAACACCTCCATACTTTCATCACCAAGGTTTTTCATGTTTACCATCCTGAGTTTCCTACAATGCTTCTTCAACACTGATTCAAGTTTTGATTCATTTTCCCGGTTCGAAATATAGCCTATTTGTAATAAATATTCTCTTTTTCTTGGTGCGCCGAAATTAAAGGTTACCAGTATAATAGCAATGATACTAATTATAATAGTACCCGCTAAAGCAATTATATGAAGCCCAACACCGGCTGCCATCCCAACTGCAAGTGCAAAAAAGATAATAACAATATCCTGAACATCTCTAACTGCTGTCCTGAACCGGATGATTGACATTGCTCCGACTAATCCAAATGCACGTGCAAGGTTATTACCTATAACCAGCATAACGACAGAGGTAATTAAAGTAAGAAGCACAAGGGAATTAACATAAGTAACGGAATAACTCGGACCGCGGTATATAAATCTGTAAACTAAAGCGATGATAATACCACAAACCAAAGCAACCATTAAATTTGCAAAAACATCAAAAACAGTAACCGGGAAAAGCTCGATATCTTGAAATTGTTCAAACATATATTAATATATCGGGGGTTTAAAGTTGTAATACTAATTTATCATGAAATAGACCACTTCGCCCTTGTATAGAGTGTTG
>JAIORT010000079.1 GCA_021107975.1 Bacteroidales bacterium
TTTTTTGAAACTGTGCAAAAATATCGGACACTTTTAAAATTAAAGTTAAACTCTATCGAGCGCCAATGGTCAGGTAAATGAGGTTCAAATTTAATAATATCAAATTTCAGGTTTAAACCTGCATAAGATTGTAAAGCAATCAAAACTGTTCCTGCCATTACACCTGCATGGATACCTTCGCCGGTTGTTCCGCCCTGAACATCGGTATAATCACTAATTAGTGCATCTTCGTATAATTCCCAGCTTAGTTTTTTATCATTGATCATATTTGCCAACTGAGCATGGACAACCCGGCTGAGTGTGGAACCATGTGAGGTGCGCCGTAAGTAATATTCAAGGTTTTTTGAAAGATAATCTTCTGAAAGGTGATAACCTAAATTGTTAAGTATTTCGGTTACATCTTTTTCATTTAGATTATAAAATGTCATGAGTGTATCAGCCTGTTTAGCGACTTTGTATTCATCAGCCGATTTACCTTCGGCTTTTAACAGCCTGTCCATACGGTAGATATTTTTATATTTTTCGCGGTAATAATCCCAGTCAAGTTCCTTCAAATCAAAATAACCATCGTATTGAGACAGGATATCATCGGAAATGACGATATTCATTTTTTTTATACTATTTTCCCAATAATTAATTTCATTATCCGCTAATTGGATTTTATCTCTGACCGCCGGATCAATAAAATCCAACATTTCAAAAGCCTTTTTAAACATCCATACTGCCATAAGGTTTGTGTAAGTATTATCTTTTAATCCTCCTTCTTTGCTACCGGGATATTTTTCATGAAACTCATCCGGGCCCATTACATTTTTAATCTCATACCTGCCCGTTTGAGAATTTAATTTGGATTTACTTGCCCAGAAACGGCAGATTTCCAAAAACATCTCTGCTCCGTATTCATTTATAAAATCAATATCATCTGTTACATGATAATATTGCCAGATGTTGTATGCGATTGCAAGTGAGACATGTCGCTGGAGAGAACTGTAATCGTCCCCCCATTTTCCCGTAAGCGGATTCAGGTGGACAACCTGCGTTTCTTCCCTGCCATCGCTACCACTTTGCCAGGGAAACATCGCTCCTTTATAGCCATGCTCCTTTGCATATTCCCTTGCCTTATTGAGCCTTCGATATCTGTACATTAGAGCAGCTTTAGTTACTTCTTTAAAATGGATATTATAAAAAGGCAAAATAAACAATTCGTCCCAGAAGATATGACCCCGGTAAGCTTCCCCATGTAACCCGCGTGCAGTTATACTTGCATCTATGTTCCAGTTATTTGGCGACAAAGAAACCATTAAATGGTACAGATGCATCCTGATGAGTTTTTGAGCCAGGCGGTCGCCTTCAATCTTAATATCTATTTTATCCCAGATATCTCTCCATTTCTTTTTACTCTTTGTGTATATTTCTTCAAAAGAACCGGATGATTCAATCAGGCTTTTTGAATCCTCCAACGGATTTATGCTATCCCATTCTTTAGAGGAAAAAATCGAAACTATCTTTTCCACTTTATAGGTGCTGTTTTTTTTGACGTGAGTGCCAAACCGGGTATAAACAGCGCCGGGTTCAGTATAGTGATTGGCATCCGGCTCAATCTCATTGTTGTTAATGTAAACCTTAATTTTAGCTGATTGAGCAATTGAGATATTAGATTGAGTGGTTTTAACCTCGATGAATGAAATATTATCCTCGCCGCCTTCTTTATAGGGTTCAAGATGCTTTTGGTTTAACTGCCGGTAACGGGAAACTCCGTCATTGATAATCGCTCCGTTTAAACCTGATTCTATGGTTATATGCTCTGAATAATTAAGAGGAGTTATCTCATAAAAAATCCCGGCAAGGTGCGGATTGTCCATAGAAGCAAACCTCTTTGATTTTATAAGGGTTTCCCTTCCACCTTCATCTTTAATTATTAATTTCTTAGAAAGCAATCCTGTTTTGAAATCCAGTTTTCTTTCAATATCCAATACTTCAACTTTGTTCAGGTCTGTTTGATTATCCAACCCGATGTTAAATTTAATCGGTAACCAATTCGGGCAATTAACGAAATCTTCATTTTCAACATCCCTGTCACCTACTTTTGAAACCAGCCTGTTATACATTCCGGCAATATATGTTCCCGGATAATTGAACTCATTGGCATCTGTTTCTTCAAAAGCGCCTCTTGTACCGAAATAACCGTTGCCAACCGTTAACAAAGTTTCTCTTGATTTTTCCTTTTCAGGAATATAGTCTGAATAAGTAATACTCCAATTATCTTCTTCCAATCCCTTATTAAACCAATTTTTTATACCGGCAAAACCTATTTCAGCAATATCTTCAACAACTATATCCGCTCCATTTGTTTTTAATTCCTTTTTATTATTCTCACGGGCAATACCGAGAACAAGTCCGAAATTACCGTTTTTTCCAGCCTGAACACCTGAAACGGCATCTTCGACAACAACAGCTTTATCGTAAGAAACACCAAGATTATCAGCCGCTGTGGTAAAAATATCCGGTTCGGGTTTTCCATTCAATCCCATCTCAGCAGAAACAACTCCGTCAACCCTTGTTTCCATCATTTCAAGAAGTCCTGCTTTTTCCAATACCGCCTTGCAATTTTTACTGGATGAAGCTACGCCTACTTTAATCCCTTTATTAATTAATTCCCTGATCAATTCAACTGTGGATTCAAAAATTTCAACCCCATCTCTTTCCAATACTTCGTTAAAAGCCTGGTTTTTCCTGTTTCCCAAACCGCAAATAGTTTCTTTGCCTGGTGGGTCTGCCGGGTCGCCGTAAGGAATTTTAATTCCACGGGATTTTAAGAAAGATTCAACACCGTCATATCTGGGTTTTCCGTCAACATAAGGCAGGTAGTCATTTTCATGAATGAATTCCCGGAAAGGTTCACTATATTTTCTTTCTCTTTCTTTAAGATATTCGTCGAACATTTTTTTCCATGCAGCGCTGTGCACGAGAGCTGTTTTGGTGATTACGCCGTCGAGATCAAAAATAACTGCTTCGAAATTGTATTTTTTCATTATTTATTTTAAATGTTCCGCACCTACGGTGCGGGATTACCAACTATTTTTATTTATCTACCAACCTTTAGCCCCTAACGGGGCTATTTGCAATATCTTCTCATTAATCATGCTAATCAATTTTTTTTGAACCAGATTTTACTCCGTCAGGAGTCTGTACCGCACCTATGGCGCGGGATTGTTACTTATTTAAAATATTCTACCAATGTTTGGCCCCTACGGGGCAGGGTAACATTATCTTAATAATTTTCTTTGAATTTGTATTCAAAATATTTTCAAAAAACTCCGTTAGGAGTTGAACGTTGGTAAAAAGAAACAAAAAACGTAAATAGCGCTCCGTAGGAGCGAAACATTTATCATTTAATCAAAAAAATCAAACAAATATTTTTCATTGTAATCTACATTGAATTTTTTCAGAAAATCCAAATATTCCTGCCTGAATGTTCTCTTCTTATGATGTTTCTTTTGATTCATAACATATTCAATCACATCTTGTTTTTGTGAATAACTATACGAAAATGCTCCATATCCTTCCTGCCAGTTAAATTTAAACCTACTCAGTTTGTTTTCTTTAATAAAAACTGACGAATCGGATTTGATATCTCTAACTAAATCGCTCAACCTGCATGTTGGCTTCATCCCAAAAAATATATGTATATGATCAGTTGTGCCATTTATTGCCAGAAGTTTTTGTCCCTGATTTTGAACTATTCCTGTAATATATTTATAAAGTCTTTCTTCGAATGAGGGTAAGATTAATGCCTTTCTATTTTGAACTGCAAAAACAACCATAATGTAAATTTGTGAATATGTATTAGCCATAATATAATGTTTTGTTCCGCACCTCCGGTGCGGGGTTGTTGTTTATTATTAATATTCTACCAACGTTTTACCCCTCTGGGGTTGTAAGTTGAAAATTCTTGATAATTCTAGATAAACCTTAGAAACATGTTTTATCTATTCCAAAACCTAAAGCTCCGTTAGGAGTCGGAACGTTGGCAGAAAGAAACAAAGAACGTAAAAGGCGCTCCGTAGAAGCGCAACCTTACTGGTTTCTATTAAAATATTTTTAAAAACTCCGTTAGGAGTTGAACGTTGGTAAAAAGAAACAAAGAACATGAATGGCGCTCCGTAGGAGCGCAACAAAAATTTCCCATCAAAGAGAAATCCAGTAATATGCACAAGGTTTAATTACCATTTGATTTTTCGTATCAAAAGTAATATTACGCCCTAACATATCTTTACGGGTATTTTTCGTCAATATATCTGCATCTGTTGAAATCTCTTTTTCTGATAAATTATTTAGAACAAGAACTTTTTCATTTTGATGAACCCTGACATAAGCTATAACTTCAGGTATCTTATTTCCATCTTTATCGAATATATCCACCCATTCAATGCCCCCTCTTCCAAAACACTTAAATTGATTTCTTGTATTAACCATTTTTTTGACCTGGCTGAAAACTTGTGATGATAAAGAATCAGGATTTTGTAATTCTTTTTCAACCATCTCCCAATTTATCTTTCCTCTTACCAAAAATCTTGTATCATCCTTGCCTGTTAATTTTATCATCTCCTTATAATATTCCTCATCATTCAGCTTACCGAATTCATCCCCATAATAAATAATAGGTGTGCCAGGCAAAGTAAGCATAATGGAATATGCCAAAGCAATTTTTTGCGGATTTCTGTCAAACAATTCAGAAAGCCTTGCCGATATACCCTGTCCCAGCCTGAAGTTCCATTCCGGTTTATGACAATAATTTTCATGGATATATTTCCTGTCTTCTTCCGATACATAAACCAGTTCAAGGCTCAACTCATCATGGCATCGTAAAAAAGTAAACCATTGAGTAGTATCAGGAATAACAGGAGTTATGGAAGTACTTAAAATGGATTCAACCGGTTCTCTGCTTTGTGAAGTTAGTGATTTGAACATTTGCGGCATTAACGGAAAATGGTACCCTGCGTTACATTCATCGCCATTGCCAAAATACTTAACAACCTCATAAGGTTTCTGACATGCTTCTGCTAAAAGCAAAGTGTGTGGTCTGACATAATCCAGAACAGCCCTGAAAAATTTGACAACAGTATGGGTTTTCGGAAGATTTTCGCAATCCGTTCCTTCTTCTTTCCAAAGATATGGAATTGCATCCGCCCTGAAACCATCCACTCCCTGTGTAAGCCAGAAAAGAAAATTACGTGTCATCTCTAAAAGAACCCGCGGATTCCGGTAATTCAAATCCGGCTGGAATTCAAAGAAACGATGAAAGAAATACCATTCGCCGTCTTTTTCCCAGTTGCTTTCACACAATCCTTTGAAAATGATACGTGCGTCTTTATATAAATCGGCATCCTTTGACCAGATATAATAATCGCGGTAAGGACTATTCACTGACTTCCGGGATTCCTGAAACCAGGGATGTTCTTCGGATGTATGATTTATTGCAATATCAAAAATTACCTTTATCTCCCTGCTATGTGCTTCTGCAAGGAAATCTCTGAAAACCTTCCTTTGTTCTTCAACGGAAGATTCTTCAGACAGTCCTAATAAATCAGTCCTTATCTTATCATAATTTCTGATATCAAAGCCGGCGTCCTTCATCGGGGAATCCAGAATAGGGAGAAGCCACAGGCAATTAACACCCAGGTCATGTAAATAATCCAGCTTATCTTTTAGTCCTGAAAAATCTTTATTAAATAAATCAACATACAACGAATAAACCACAATATCTTTATACCACTCAGGTTGATGTGATTCAAATTGTAACTTATGCTTTGTATCCTCTATCTCATTGATAAATTTTTCGAGCAGGGATAAAGAATAATCCGGATAAAGTTCTTTCCAGTATTTTGATAACAAATCGAATAACTGCATAAAACAAATAAATTATAGAATGTGGCAAAGATAAATATTATACGAATTTAAAAATGGTGGAACAAAAGTAAATAAGAAGGAAATAATAAGCAACCGGCATAGATGTTTTGACCTTTCATGTTTTTGATATGTTGGTTTCTGTAAAATTACATGTTTTTTCTGTAATCTTATTTCGATTATATTCTCCTTTGATTTGTGTGTACACGATAGCTCCAGAGGTGGATAGCTTTCCCCGCTTATGGGGTTAAGTGCCAGACTTTTTTCTTCCGGTGGCGTTGGTTAGCCGCTATATTTTTCCCCCGCTGGCGGGGGTTAGGGGGTGGAACTTTCAACCCCTTTTACATTTCCGTTCAGTGTCAGTTTAAAAAAGTGAGTTTTCCTCCCCCTGCCTCCAG
>JAIORT010000180.1 GCA_021107975.1 Bacteroidales bacterium
GATTTTATCCAGCGATGAGTTTCTCTATGCCATTGTTTGAAGTAGCAGATATTATGGGTCAAGTTAATTTTATGGGGAGAACATTTTCTTTTAACTGTAATCTGTTAGAAAATATAGAAAGGACAATAAGATTCATCACAAACCGGAGGGATTGGCTGAAAGCCAAATATATCTTAGCATGGGGCAACGCCCTATGAAAATATATCAAAGTAATTCCTTTTCCGCCCTGAAAGGGCAATATAATCAATCCCATAAATATCGCTCATCGTAATCAATATTATACTCTTGTAGAAATTTTAATACCTCATCTTTATAGGTTAATGTTTTATGATGTTCCTTCTGATTAGCAATATACCTCACAACAGTATCTTTTTTGGAACTGCTAACAGAAAAACCTGCATATCCATTTTGCCATGCGAAGTGTTGATATGCAGTACCTTTTGTTTTAATCCATCTACTACTATTCCTCTTAATGTCTTCAATAAATTTTGATAAGGCAACAGTTTTAGGAAGGGTAGAAAAGATGTGTACATGATCAGCCATACCATTTATAATAAATGGAATGCCTCCAATCCCTTTAATAGTACCACCCATATAAGCATATAATTCAGCTTCAATTACCGATTTTATAAATGGAAAATGCTTTTTGGTACTGAAAACTATATGAGTATATAGTTGGGATAATGATTGCGCCATACTTTTGATATTCTGCCCTTTCAGGGCGTAATTATTGTATTTGTCTCATTCCATAGGGCGTTGCCCCATGCTAAGTTATTAAAGCCTTTCAGGCTATTCATCTTAAAAATAAAATACGATTTTAGTTACTTTAATTTTTATGAAACAAATTTACATAAAAAATAACTAAATCATATAATTTCTTTTGAATAATCCCCACAAAATGAATGTGACCCGATATTTTGGTAATCGACCGGTCAGTTGAACCGGTTGACGGCAATATTATTTTGGGAGTTCTGAACGGAGAATTTACTGTAAAAAGAATTGTTAAGAAAGGTGATAAAATATTTTTAGTGCCTGAAAGTAAAAAAATCAAATTCCAAACATGAGGCTACGTGCAGGGAAGCAATTTGGAATTTATTTGTTATTTGATGCTTGTTATTTGTTATTTTCTGCCAAAAAAAACACGAATATTAAAATTAAGAGGCTAATTTGTTTTTCTTGCTTAATGATTATTATAAACATGCAGTGTGTTTCCGTCAAATTCCGTTAAATATTGTTTCAGGGGCAGTGTTGAAGGTCCCTCAACCGGGAATCCATCAAGTATATTATATTTTGACATACAACATGAATCAACTAAGATAATTCCGGAGGCGTCAACCTCTACCCGGGCACTATCGTTCTGGGGATCATAAGGGCATGTCCGTTCATAAGCATTAAATGTATTCTCATTGATACGGTAAATAACAATCCCCCTGTATCCTTCATTGTTTTCATACTTCCAGCCATTGGCAGGAATGAAATCAATCGTATTAGGTTCGAGATAAAAGTTTACAAATACATATGGTATATCACCCTCTTGTTGTTCTTTATCTTTATTACAGCCAAAAAGCGAAACAATAATAAGTGTAATAAAAATAATAATAAATACCGATAGTTGTTTTTTTAAATACATTATTACTTTTATATTGAACAAAATTACTAAATTCGACATTTTTATAACGAGATATTAATAAAAATATTTAAAGCAGATTAAAATATTTGATCGGGTTTATTATGAAGTTTTGTAAATTTATAGCCATTATTTTGATTATTTGCTTCGTGCCTTTCGGTTATAGTTGCAAAACACTTGGACTGAATGACCCTGAAAAGCGAATACGGAAGCAGGAAAAAAAAGAAGCCAAAAAGGGGCAAAAGGCGCATAAAGCTGAAGTGAAACGGCACTATAAAATGCAATCGAAGGATACTCAAAAACGTATGAAAAAGAATTTAAGAAATGCCAGGAAGAAAAATAAGAGTAAAAAGAAAAAGTCGAAATGGAAATGCTCATGATTTCATCTACCACTTATTCGTCAGACCACTGTTCAGCTAATGAAAAATTTTTATTTAAATAAAACTATTGTAAACTGACACTGAACGGGAATGCAAACAGATAAAGAAACAAACAGCACTAAACCATTTTGTTAGTTTATACGAAAATAGTAAAGTTTATGCGTTTCAGTATAATAATAATATTTTCAATTTTAATTCTGAACTGTCTTCCGGCAATTCATGCCCAGGAATTTGAAAACGTAAAGTTTGATCGGTTAAAATCTGAAAATGTCAAGCTAATTAAAGGGTTGTCACAAAACTGGATTTATGACATTCTTCAGGACAGATATGGCTACATGTGGTTTGGAACATGGGATGGATTGAATAAATATGATGGCTATAATTTTACTATTTACAATGTTGATGAAGGACTGAGCGATCATATCATTTATTCTCTGCTTGAAGATGATGAAGGAATATTATGGGTAGGTACTGATAAAGGATTTAATAAGTTTGACAGAAACACTCAGACATTTAAACAATATATACATCATCCGGGCGATACAACAAGTTTATTTCACAATCGTGTAAATGATATAATTCAGGCGAGCGATGGTTCGATTTGGCTGGGAACCGGAGGAGGTTTGATTAAGTTTGATAAAAAAACGGAATCGCTAACTCCTTTCTTATCCACACATCAGGAATATTTTAGCCCGCGAAGTAATTTCATTATCGATCTTTTCCAGGATAGCGATGAAAAAATTTGGGTATCCACCACCTATGGCTTGGTGAAATTCGATCCGAAAACAGGAAAATCAACAAGGTATTACCATATACCCGGAGATTCAACCAGTTTAAGTAATAATAATATCCGTTATGTTATTCAGGAAAGATCAGGTAACTTTTGGATAGGAACAAGAGATGGTTTGAATTATTTCGATACAACATCTCAAAAAATTAAACAATATTTCAATGAGCCGGAAAATCAATACAGTTTGGGTAGCAACTTGGTTATGACAATATATGAAGACAGAGCGGGAGACATTTGGATTGGTACGGATGGGGGCGGATTGAACTATTACGACAGAAAGAACGACAGATTCATCAGGTATCAGAATATTCTCAACGACAAAAGCAGTTTAAGCAACAACAAAGTATATTCAATTCTTGAGGATAAATCAGGGAATCTTTGGGTTGGAACTTTCAAGGGAGTTAATAAGATAAATAAGTATTATAATGATTTCAAGCATTGCCGGCGCACAACATCCGATGATCAAAGCCTGAACAGTAATATTATATGGTCTTTTCTTGAAGATAAAGATAAAAATTTATGGATAGGAACTAGCAATGGAATAAATATTAAGAATCTGCAAACCGGAAGATTTACTTATATTATCCATGACCCTTCTAATCCCAATTCTCCGTCAAATAATAATATCAGAACTATGATTTATACACCGGAGCTTAATTGTATTTGGCTGGGTATTTGGGTTACGGGAATGGATAAGTATGATATCCTGACTAATAAATTTACACATTATCAGAATAATCCTAACAGAAACAGCCTTAGTAGTAATTATGCCAATGATATTATAAAGGATAATAATGGTATTATCTGGATAGCAACCGGAAGAGGTTTGAACAGATTTGATCCGAGCACTAACTCTTTTGAAGTTTTTTTTCACGATCCTGAAAATAAAAATAGCCTTAGCAATGATATTATCGTATGCTTAAGAGAAGACAGCAAGGGAAATCTGTGGGTTGGAACCGACGGCGGTTTAAACAAATATATTAAATCAGAGAATAAATTTATCAGGTTTTTGCATGATCCTGAAAATAAAAATAGTTTGAGTAATAACTCGATATTTTATATTTATGAAGACAGAACCGGAAAAATATGGGTTGGCACATCGGGCGGAGGTATTAATAAATTTAATCCTGAAACAGGTGAATTCAGAGCTTATACTACGGAGGACGGTTTGCCTAACAATATCATATACGGAATACTTGAAGACGATGATGGCAACTTATGGCTAAGCACTAACCTGGGTTTATCAAAGTTTTATGTGATAAGCGAAAAATTTGTTAATTACGACATAAAAGACGGGATACAGAGCAACGAATTTAATTTAGGCGCTTGTTACAAAGATAAAAAAGGTAAAATGTATTTTGGTGGGATGAATGGGTACAATGTTTTTGATCCGGACGAAATAAAATATAATCCTAATAAACCGGTAGTTATCGTTTCCGCTTTCAGAAAATTTAACGAAATTCAGCCTGAAGAATATTTTGACGATGATACGATTAGCCTTAGTTATGATGATAACTTCTTTTCGTTTGAAGTATCAGCGCTGGATTATACAAACCCTTCGAAAAACAAATACAGGTATAAACTCGAAAATGTGGACAAGGACTGGGTATATACCGATGCAGACAATCGCTTGGCGGAGTATAAAAAGGTCAGCCCGGGTACTTACATTTTCAAAGCTAACGGTTCTAATAATGATGGCATGTGGAATGATAACGGGATTTCTTTGACTGTCATTATAACGCCTCCCTGGTGGGATACCTGGTTTTTCAAAATTCCAATAGCTTTATTAATCATTTTTACGATCTGGATAATCATTTACCGGAGAGTTAAAAGAATAAGAAAAAAACATGAGGTTGAAAAAAAGATGCTTGAAATCGAAAAACAAATGTTTGATCTCGAACAGAAAGCATTAAGATTGCAAATGAACCCTCATTTTATTTTCAACTCGCTCAATTCGATTCAAAGCTATATTCTAACTCACGATACTGAAAAGGCTGTTAATTACCTTGGGAAATTTTCACAACTCATGCGCCTTATCCTCTCTAATTCGGCAATTAAACGCATACCGCTAAAAGAAGAATTAAAAGCTATCAGGTATTATCTTGATCTGGAGAAATTAAGATTTGAAAATAAATTTGATTATGAAATTACTCTCGATACGGAAATTGATGAGCAGTTCATCGAAATTCCACCTATGATTATTCAGCCATATATCGAAAATGCCATTATTCACGGATTGATACATAAGCCTTCCAGGGGTAAAATTGAGATAGATTTTAAATTGAATAATGGTTTAATAATATGTACGGTACAGGATAATGGCATTGGTCGTAAAAAAGCAATGCAAATAAAAAAAGAGTCCGGGATTAAAAAAAAGTCGAGAGGTATGCTTATTACAAAAGCAAGGCTCGAAATACTGAACAGGCAAAGCAATGATGAATATTCAGTAAAGGTTTTTGATTTGAAAGACAAAAATGGTAATGCTTCAGGAACTAAAGTGCAGCTTATTATCCATTATGATCAAGAATAAATTTGTGTTATAATGTGTTAATGTTTTTTTCTCTCATTGAGAAAGATTATTGATATTTTTGAACTTAATATTTATATAAATAAATGAAATGTTATGTTAAAAGCAGTAATAGTTGAAGATGAAAAGCGTTCGAGGGAAACCCTAACAGGGTTGCTGAAGCTTTATTGTAAAAATGTGGAAGTTGTTGCCGAGGCTGACTGTGTTCAAAACGGTATAAAAGCAATTAAAAAACAGAAGCCTGATGTGGTTTTCCTGGATATTCAAATGCCTGACGGAAGCGGATTTAAAATGCTTGAACTAATTGATGATATAAATTTTGACGTGATTTTTACTACTGCTTACGACCAGTTTGCAATAAAGGCAATTAAATTTAGCGCACTCGATTATTTATTAAAACCCATTTTCCCTGAAGACCTTGTAAAAGCTGTGAAAAAAGCTGAGGAGAAAAAAGAAACCCAAAAAACAAATGTAAATATTGATGTTTTGCTCGAAAACATTAAAAAACCAAAAGATGAATCGCCTAAAATTGTTCTTTCAACTTCCGGAGAAATGCATATAATTAAAATCGAAAATATTATAAGATGTGAATCTGATAACTATTATACCTTATTTTATTTTAATGATGGGAAAAAACTGCTTGTTTCAAAAACGTTGAAAGAAAATGAAGAATTATTAAGCGAATATAATTTTATTCGTCCGCATAAGTCTCATTTAGTGAATGTAAAATATATAAAGAGTTTTTTAAAAAATGAAGGCGGATTAATATTGATGACTGATGGCAGTAAAGTTCCTGTATCAAGGCGGAAAAGAGAAAAAATTGTTGAAATACTAAGCAACCTGTGATAAATTATTGAATTGTTGAGTTATTGAATTGTTATGATGCGAATGAAATATAGCTGAATGTCCTATCATAAAATAGGTTGACGTAAAGTTTGGTTAATAACTTTAAAAAGTC
>JAIORT010000553.1 GCA_021107975.1 Bacteroidales bacterium
ACCAGAAAAACTAATTGTAATAATCGTTTCATAATTACAGGTTTTAAGTGAGTAATTTCGTTTCCACAAAGATAGTAAAAAAAAACGCCCGGTTAAAACCAGGCGTTTTTTTTAGAAATTATTACTATAAAAAAGTGATACTATACTGAAACGCATAAACTTTGCGATAAACGAAAACATAATAAAGTTGTTAATGTGTTAGATATGTTATGTTCTTTTTGCATTTTCGTTCAGCATCAGTTTACTTCCTGGCGGGTCTCACCATAATAGTTAGCACTGTCCCTATCAAAACAGCAATACCCGAAATGGTAAATGCCAAGGGGAAGTTTCCTACATCTCCTAACTTACCACCGAGTATCGGTCCTAAAATACCGCCGACACCATAAGCAAGAAAAACAAAAGGATAATTTTGTCCTACATTTTTCGCTCCGAAAGTATCTGCAGTTATTGTTGGGAATAAGGCAAAGTTACCACCAAAGTTAAAACCTATTAAAGTAGCGCCGAGATAGAGCAACATTTCGCTGCCTGCCATATAAGTAAACAAAATTACAAGGATACCCTGTGTGGCAGTCATAATAATAATAGATGTTTTTCTACCTAACTTATCACTTAGGATTCCCCAGACAATTCTACCGAGTCCGTTTGCAAGGCTGAAGAAAACTGCCATGGCGGTACCTGCAATTGCACTTGCTTCGATTGCGGACAGACCATTAGCCATTAGTGCTTCCATCGGGTAAAGTTTCATTAACCCGATAGACATTAAGCCTGCTCCTGCACTAAATACAAAGGTGAGGAATATCAGGTAAAACTGTATCTTATTAAGCATTTCATTGCTTGAAAATTCCCTGTCTTTTATAGCTCCGGAAGCAGCAGCTTGTTTTTCTTCATATCCGGCAGGTTTCCATCCGGCAGGCGGGAATTTCATCCACAGCCCGCCAATGATAACCATAGCTGTAAAGGCAATTCCGTAAACTATAAAAGTGGAGGACAAACCTATGTTTTCAATCAAATGACCCCACGAACCAGCAAGCTTTACCCAAAGCATTGCGCCAAATCCAAAACCTGCTACTGCAAGTCCTGTAATCATTCCTTTTTTATCGGGAAACCAGCGCATACCCACTGCAATGGGAACAACATAAGCAAAACCGATACCGGCGCCGCCAATCAATCCAATGAGGACAAGCAATGCCCAGAAACTTGTTCCGCCAATAATACCGGCAAGTAAATATCCTATGCCAAGAACAATACCTCCAAGCCATGCTAATTTTTGCGGACCCCATACAGCTAATTTTTTCCCGGCAAAAACCATAAACAATGCAAAAGAAGCCAGTCCAATAGCAAAAACCCATTGTGTGTTTTCTTTTGACCAATCTGCTTCGGTTAATGAAGGTGTAAAAACCGACCAGGCATAAATTGCCCCGAGTGCCAGTTGGATAAGAATTGCTCCCAAAACCACCAACCCTCTTTTCATTACTTTTTGATTTTCCATTTGATAATTTTTTAAATTAATATTTATAAGCAAAAAGACATCCGACTGTAAAACTGGATGTCTTTTTTACAAATTATCTGCTTTTTATCGTTTTACTTCTACTTTAGCGCCTTCAATTATTTCTTCCACAACGCCCGGGTCTAATAATGTTGAAGTATCGCCGAGGTTAGATGCATCGCCTTCACCTATCTTACGCAATATCCTTCTCATAATTTTTCCTGAACGTGTTTTAGGTAATCCGCTTACGAGTTGTATTATGTCGGGTTTTGCAATTGGCCCGATATACTTGGTAACTGTAGCCCTGATCTCTTTTTCAATAGTTTCCAATTCTGCATCAGAAAGTTCTTCGCAGGTTACATAAGCGTAAATGCCCGCTCCTTTAATTTTGTGAGGATAACCCACAACAGCAGATTCGTTCACTTTAGGATGCTGGTTAATTGCATCTTCTACTTCTGCCGTACCAATCCTGTGACCTGAAACATTGATTACATCATCAATACGTCCTATGATCCTGTAGTAACCTTCTTCGTCGCGTTTGGCACCATCACCTGTCAGGTACAAACCCTTGAATGTCGAAAAGTAGGTTTGGAAACAACGTTCATGAGCTCCGTAAAGTGACCGGAGCATTCCGGGCCAGGGGTATTTGATACATAAAATTCCTTCCACACCATTACCTTTCAGTTCATTGCCTTCCGGGTCAACAAGAATAGGTTGAACACCTGGTAATGGTAATGTAGCGAATGAAGGCTTAGTAGGTGTAATACCTGCCAGTGGTGTAATCATTATTCCACCGGTCTCTGTTTGCCACCATGTATCCACGATGGGGCAACGACCCTGTCCGACTAAATCGTGGTACCATCTCCAGGCTTCTTCGTTAATAGGTTCTCCAACCGTACCAAGAACCTTGAGTGAACTAAGGTCATGCTTTGTAACATGTTCGTTACCTTGTGCAACTAAAGCACGGATAGCCGTAGGTGCAGTATAGAACTGGTTTACTTTATATTTATCAACCACTTCCCAGAAACGTCCTGCATCGGGCCATGTAGGTACACCTTCGAACATAACACTTGTTGCACCTGCCAATAGCGGTCCGTAAACAATATATGAATGACCTGTTACCCATCCTATATCTGCCGTACACCAATAAATATCACCTTCATTGTATTGGAATACATTTAAAAATGTATATTCGGCATAAATCATATAACCTGCAATGGTATGCAGAACACCTTTAGGCTTTCCTGTTGAACCCGAAGTATAAAGGATGAAGAGCGTATCTTCAGAATCCATTACTTCAGCTTCGTTTTCCGTACTTACCCCTTCAATCAGGTCGTGCCACCAAATATCACGGCCTTCTTCAATATTAATGTCTTCGCCTGTACGTTTTAAAACGACTGTGTTTTTTACTGACGGGCAGGTTTTCAATGCGTCGTCCACGATGGATTTCAGAGGGATGCTTTTAGTTCCGCGATAAGCTCCATCGGAAGTGATCACAACATTACACTGTGCATCAATAATACGATCAGCAAGTGCATTTGCAGAGAAACCTGCAAAAATAATAGAGTGGATAGCACCAATCCTGGCACATGCAAGCATGGCAATCGGAAGTTCCGGAACCATCGGAAGGTAAATAGCTACCCTGTCGCCTTTTTCAACACCAAGGTTCTTTAAAGCATTTGAAAACTGCTTCACTTTGTCGAACAACTCACCATAAGTAAGTTTAACTTCTTTCTCTTTCGGATCGTTGGGTTCCCATATCAAAGCAACCTGGTCTTTCCTTTCTGCCATATTCCTCTCAAAGATGTTTTCTGTGATATTCAGTTTTCCGTTTTTAAACCAGTTAACATACGGAGCATCCTTTCCTTCGAAGTACCAGTCAACCACTTTATCCCATTTTTTGTGCCAGCGATAGTTTTCAGCTATATTACCCCAATAACTTTCAGGTTCGTTTACACTTTCCTGATATTGTTGAAAATATTCTGCAAAGTTTGAAATTTTGTTTAGCATAACTTTAAGTATTTTATATTTATTAAACAATTATTTTGATTTGTACTTTATTTGTTCTTCAATTGATGTTAACGGTTATAAGTTAAAAGTTAATCGTTAAAAACCTATAACCTATAACCTATAACTAACAACCTCCTTTAAAAGAAATAAAAAACGCCTACCAGAAACCTGAAGTTGCCGATTTCTTTATAATCCTTCACAACTCCTTTTTCGTCTGGTGTTCCATAAGCAGCAACTGTGTATTCAATTTCGGGAGCTATACGAAATTTCCCTGAATTTATAATTAGTCTTGGAGAAATTCTGTATAAATAGGCAATATTTGAACCGCGACTATAATACTTTCCGGTTATTTTTTCATCTGAACCAAGATTCTTACTGTATCCCCCGAAAAGTCCGAATTGGCATTTTTTACCGTTTGTATGAATATCGGTCCAAACAGATAACGTGTTTATCGGAGTATAATCCTGAAATCCGTTGACAGAATCCCTATCATGAACGGCATATCCACCAAGCATTGTCATGCTGTACATTAATTGACCATATACACCTTCTAATTTAAAAGTAACATCCTTTGATTTATATTTGAAGTAAGCCATGCCTGATAAACCGCTAACAGTTCTGTCAGTTTTATATTTTTTTGTAACAGCATCATAATGTTTAACAACATCATTAACAACTGAGTCTGTTGCAGGAGTTACTATTACTTCACTTGATAATCGTGGTGTTAACATCTTATAGTTTCCGCCAACTCCAAATAGTACTTCTTTACCGGTTTCCTGATTTTTTGAATTATACTCGAAACGAAGATTAAATTCAGGAACAGATGAATTAATAAGATATTTAGGACTTTTACCCTCAGGACCGGTACTAACAAAATCAATTTGCTCCAAAGCGGTTGCTATGATTTTAAAATTACCAAATTTCTGTGTTAAGCGTATCTGCGGATTCCTGGAGAATGGCTGAAAAGGAGTGCCGGTATTAAAGGAAACCGTTCCCGGAAAACATGATGTAACAAACATAGGATGCCAGAACTGACCAACGAGAAGTTCGGTATTAGTCCAGTTTAACTTTACAAATGCATGTCGTAATCTAAAACCGTTAATATCAGTTCCGATGTTTCCAAAAAAAGCACCTTCAATTAATCCGGATGTTTTAGCTCCAAAAGCATCAGGACCTGTAATTTTTCCTCTTAGCCTGGTTTGAATTGACAGGATATTAAATTTAGATTTAGCATTAATATCATCTCCGTTTACATCAAGAATTTCATTAGCAGGAAACAATAAAAAATGCCCTTCTCTAACATCTGTTGTTTGCCTTGAATCAAAGAAAACATCAGTCTTTACAAAACCTGAAAATTTAATTCCGAATTTTTTTTCTTCCTGTGATAAACTTAATAAAGGGAGAATAATAACTACAACAAAAATTAACTTTTTTATATTCATATTATTCATAAGCTCTGAAAATCTTTATGTTAGCTAATTCGCAATAAGGATGGCAAAATTATAATAATTTTTTACTTTTCAAACAGACACGGCTTATTTATTAGTAATCTAAATAATAAGTGCGTTTTTTGAGTGTTTGAGTGTTAAAGTGTTAATGTTTTTTGTTTGTTTTGCCGTTTGAAATATTTAACAATTTTTTAATTTTAGACGTATGAAAATCTTTGTACTTAATTGCGGCAGTTCATCAGTTAAATACCAGCTTGTTCAAATGCCGGAAAAGGAAGTTCTGGCAAAAGGCATCGTGGAAAAGATAGGGCTGAAAGGAGCAGGTATCAAACATAAAAGAATTGATGGAACCCAAGTAAATATCGACTGTGAAATCCCGGATCATAAAACAGGTATTCAAAAGGTATTTGAAATCTTGCTTAGTGAAGAATACAGCAGTATAAAAAATATTAAAGAGATTGATGCCGTTGGACACAGGGTTGTTCACGGAGGGGAAGACTTTAGCGGAAGTGTGCCCGTTAATGCCGAAGTAATAAAAGCGCTTGAAAAAAATATCGACCTGGCGCCGCTGCATAATCCTCCAAACCTCGAAGGAATAAACGCTATTAATAAACTGTTGCCGGATGTGCCACAAGTTGGTGTATTTGATACGGCTTTTCATCAGAGCATGCCACCTTTTGCCTACCTCTATGGTCTTCCTTTCTCTATCTATGAAAAATACAGGATCAGAAAATACGGCTTTCATGGCACAAGCCATAAATATGTTTCGAAACGTGCTTGCGAAGTATTAGGAAAAGACTTCTATAAAACTAAAATCATAACCTGCCATCTTGGGAACGGTTCATCAATTGCCGCTGTTAAAAATGGCAAATCCATTGATACCTCTATGGGATTAACTCCTAATGAAGGACTAATAATGGGAACACGGATGGGTGATATTGACGCCGGAGCTTTGCTTTTTGTTGCAGCAAAAGAGGATATGAGCATTGAAGAAATGAATAAGCTTATTAATAAAGAAAGCGGTGTTTTTGGTATTTCGGGCGTCTCATCCGACATGCGCGAGCTGGAAAAAGCTGCTGCCGGCGGACATGAAAGAGCGCAATTAGCTTTGGACATGTTTCATTACCGGGTGCGAAAATATATCGGGGCTTATGCCGCTGCAATGGGCGGGCTTGACATACTTGTATTTACCGGCGGCATCGGCGAAAATGCGGATAAGACAAGAGAAGCCGTCTGTAAGGACTTTGAATTCCTCGGACTGGAATTGGATGAAGAAAAAAACTCCGGTTTGCGAGGAAAGGAAGCTGTGATAAGTAAAGATAAT
>JAIORT010000366.1 GCA_021107975.1 Bacteroidales bacterium
GAAATTTTTAATAAAAGAAGGACATCCCTGTCGGGACTATGTTTTTTTTATTATTTCCCCCGAACTCCTTCCTTCGTCAGTCGTTCAGGGTTACAAACAGAATGTCCCTAACGGGACAAAAAATGCCGAAGGCATGTCCTGATTGTAACCTATGACGGAAGTCATAGGATAAATATCGAAAAATAAAATACAAGTCCCGTTAGGGATGTCCTATTTGAATGAATTAACTCTGAAAATGGCATCATTCAATAAAGATGAAGTGATGATGGCTGATATTGATCTGTTTTTGGCAAGGGATAAAATGGTTACAACACAAAATCATATTATGGAAGACAGGATACGATCGGAGTATGGAGAATTGATAAACTAATATTAGTATAAACTTTTAAATCCTCATCCCCTCTGAACAATTCCGGCAAATATCAATTTGTTTCCGGTGAGTAAATACTTTTCTCCGGAAATCATTATAAACCCGGCTTTTCCATATTTCTTTAAAACGCTTCTCTTTCAAATCGCCCAACCGGTATTTAGCATCTTTATCAAAGCAGCAGGGGACAACCAGCCCATCCCAGGTGATTACACAACTGCTCCACATACGGTAGCATTTGTTTGGAAGTTTACCCTTAAGTTCCCATGTGCCATCCGGCTTTTGGCGATAGCGAGAATATTTGTCAATGGATGGGATCAGAGGGCTGCCATTTTTATAATCATAGATTTGTGCTGTTTTAAACTGCAATTCGTCCACACCTAATTCCCTGCAAAGTTGCCTTACTTCATCCAACTGATGCTCATTAGTTTTTAATACAAGAAACTGGACAATAATATAGGGCGTTTTTGATTTCAAGTCTTTTTTCCATTTTACAACATTCTTGATCCCTTCGATAACCTTGTCGTAGCTTCCTCCTATCCTGTATGTTGAGTATGCTTCCTGTCCAATGCCATCAAGCGAAATTATCAGTCTGTCAAGACCGGATTCAATTGTTTTACGGACATTTTCATCATTTAAAAAATGAGCATTGGTTGATGTGGCTGTATAAATCCTTTTCTTTTTTGCATACTTTACAAATTCAAAAAACTCAGGATTCAAATAGGGTTCTCCCTGGAAATATAGTATCATATACATCAGGTAATCTCCCAGATCATTCATAATTTTTTTATAGAAATCGAAGCTTAACATCCCGGTATTTCTCGAAAACTGACGCAAACCTGACGGACATTCCGGACAGCGCAAATTACAGGAAGTTGTGGGTTCAATAGAAACACTAAAAGGCTTTCCCCAATGGTATATTTTTTTCGTTAGCAGAGTTAAAATATAACTAAGCTGAATAAGCACTAAGTTCCATAAACGCTTTATAGAGAGTTTTGATAATATATTTAGCTGATCATTTATTTTCACTGTTAATTGGTCATTTTATATATTCTTTGTCAACTGTTTAACCAGCTTCGACTGGCTGAAGAATTGTTTGGCAACGATCCTAAGCACGGTATATCCCGGAATGGCAAGTATCATTCCCGGAATACCAGCCAGGCTTCCAGCCATCAAAATTACAAGGAAAATTTCAATCGGGTGGGCTTTCACACTGGTTGAATATATTAATGGTTGTAAAACAAAATTGTCTATCAAATTTGCGACAGCAAAGGTTCCAATTATAATGAGTGACATTGAACCGATACTTTCATATATGCCAAGGCTCATGGTACCGGTGGCGCCAATAATAACACCAATCGTAGCGCCGATGATAGGTCCAAGATATGGAATTACGTTCATTAATCCCCCTAAAAATCCAATAAGGATAGCGCCTTTAACTCCAAATATACTCAGCCCTATCGAAATCAGCGTCATCATTGAGATTACTTCAAGCGAAAGACCTACAAAATATCTTGACAACAGGCGACGTGTATCGGAAAGGATATTTGCTGCATGTTCTTCGTATTTTGTCGGAACGAATATCATAATACCGTTATAAAATAAATGTTCATCCCTGAGAAAAAAGAAGGTGAGGAATATTACTGAAAAAATACCGATAAATACCGATCCTGCAAAACCAAGCACATTCTTGAAAATAGTTTCGGGAGATGTCATGTTGACCAATTTTTCTAACTCGTTGGAAATCATTTTTTCAAGGGTTTGATCACTTTTAAGAACCTTGTAATCGAGCAAAACTTTTTCAACATCGCGTAAATTATCTTCAATTTTATCACCGAAGTATTCAAAATCGATATTAGATATCACATTTGCCTGATTATTAATAATCGGGACAAAAATTAAAAAGAATGAGCTAATAACTAACAACATGATAATAAGTGTAAGAAAGACACTTAAAGTATGAGGCATTTTTAAATCCTTGTAAGTGATCTTATCAAAAATTTTGACCAAAGGCTGTCCTATAAAAGAAAGTACGCCGGCAACAAGGATATAAACAACAATATTTGAGAAATACCAGATAAAGAAAAGCCCTAATAATAAAACCAGTATCCCGCCGATGAGTTTGAGGTTTTTATTCATTTTTTAGAATTTATACAAAAATACAAATTTAAAATTTATTTCACTAATTTTGCCCTGTCATTTTTTATTATACATAAGGATTACAAATTAATGATAAAAACAGGAGAACATCCTCTTACTTTAGATGATTTTTATAGCATATTATACAATAGAGAGAAGATTGAGATTGATACAAAAACACTGAAAAAAGTTGAGAGCAACTTTAATTTTCTTGATAAATATTGTAAGGGAAAGGTCATATATGGAATCAATACCGGATTGGGTCCTATGGCACAATACAGAATTGATGAAAAAGATCGTATTCAATTACAATATAATGCAATAAGAAGTCATTCCTCAGGTGCCGGAAATCCTATCCCTGATATTTATGTTAAATCGGCAATGATAGCCAGATTAAATAATCTTTTAAAGGGTTATTCCGGTATTCATCCCGAAGTAGTAGAATTATTAAAAGATTTAATCAATAAAGATATTTATCCGGTCATACCTGAACACGGCGGAGTTGGTGCAAGCGGTGATTTAGTACAATTAGCACATCTTGCTCTTGTATTAATAGGTGAAGGTGAAGTTTCTTATCAGGGTAAAATTCTTCCGACCAAAACAGTTTTTGCTAAAAATAATCTTCATCCTGTTAAAATGCATATAAGAGAGGGATTGTCGCTTATTAACGGTACTTCTGTTATGGTAGGAATTGGTTTAATTAATACTATTTCAGCAAAGAACCTTCTAAACTGGACTATATTGGCTTCTGCCATGATAAATGAAATTGCAGGATCTTTCGACGATTATTTTTCAAAAGAACTAAATAAAGTAAAATTACATAAAGGACAAATTAAGGTTTCTGAAATTTTCAGAATAATCTTAAAAGACAGTAAATCAATCCGAAAAAGAGAAGACCATTTTTTTAATAATCATATCAGTGATTATTTATTGAAAGAAAAAGTGCAGGAATATTACTCGCTTCGCTGCGTTCCGCAAGTACTTGGACCGGTTTATGATACTATTGAAAACACTGAGAAAGTTCTGATAAATGAAGTAAATTCTGTTAGCGACAATCCGATTATTGATAGTGAGAATAATAATGTATTTCATGGTGGAAACTTTCATGGAGATTATGTGTCGCTTGAAATGGACAAATTAAAAATCGCTATTACTAAATTATCAATGTTATGCGAGCGGCAGTTGAATTATCTTTTAAATGACAAACTGAATAATAAGCTGCCTCCTTTTGTCAATCTCGGAAAATTAGGCTTGAACTTTGGCATGCAGGGAATCCAATTTACAGCTACTTCAACTGTTGCCGAAAATCAAACATTATCGTTTCCTATGTATATCCACAGTATTCCAAATAATAATGATAACCAGGATATTGTTAGCATGGGGACTAATGCCTCACTTATTACTAAAAAAATTATTGAAAACTCTTTTCAGGTAATTGCCATTGAATTTATTGCAATTCTTCAGGCAATTGATTACTTAAAAATTGAAGATAAATTATCAGGATATTCAAAAACTACTTTTACAAATTTGCGAAAAATTATACCTGAGTTTAAAGAAGACACTCCACGATATAAGGATATTGAAAAGGTTAAGAGTTTTTTAATAGAAAATAGAATAAATCCAATTTATAAATGAAAAATATGAATAGCTATGTTTTAAATCGGCTATTAATTAGCATTCTAATATTAATAATATTCCACAATAGAATAATGTCACAAGATGATTATAATCCTGTACATACCCAACTGGGTTTTCTAACTACTAACACTAATGCCAGGTCAATGGGATTTGGTGAAATCGGAGTTGTATCTTCTCAACAATATTATGAAACAGGATTAACTCATAATCCCGCATTACTTTCAAGGGGGGAGAAAGTATTAGGTGTAAATTTAAGTTATATGCCATGGTTGAGGAATCTTGTTAATGACATGAATTTCATTGATGTTGGAGCTTTTTTTGCCATTAATAAAAAAAACACACTCGGAATTTCATTTAGATATTTTGATATGGGAGCTATTACATATACGGATATTAATGGAAGTCTTATTGGCACATATAATCCTTACGAATATTATTTGAATCTGGGATATGCAAGAACATTATCAGATAAATTTTCTGTTGGTATTGGTGGAAAATATTTAGTAAGTGATTTAACTGCTGGTATGTATGTTGGTGGTGAAGCAACAAAAAAATTACAAACATTTGCGTTTGATATTGGAGGAGATTTCAGAAATAATTACCCGCTTACCAAAAAATCAAATTTAAGATTGGATATTGGGCTTTCAATAATAAATATCGGACCAAAAGTCAGTTATTCAGAAAGTAAAGAAAATAAAGAGTTTATTCCAACAACTTTATATCTCGGAACTATGCTTTCTTATGATTTCAAAATTGATTCAATCAATAAGATATCATTTGATTTTGGTTATCAGTTGCAGAAACTTTTAGTACCGAGTAATCCGATTTATAAACCTGTATTTGGTCCTGATGGAAAGCCTGTAATTGATAAGGGATATGATAATGATGTTTCTATGTTTCAGGGAATGATACAATCTTTTTATGATGCTCCCGGTGGTTTTAAAGAAGAATGGCATGAATTAATTCATAAAATTGGCTTCGAAGCTTCTTATACTTTAATTAATAAAATAATTTTATCTTTAAGAGTTGGAAGATCTATGGAACATGAAACAAAAGGACATCATAAATATTTTACTTTAGGACAAGGTATAAGCATATATGGATTTTATTTTGATTTCGCATATATTTTAGCGGAATCAAATAATCCATACGATAAACAAACGTGCTTTAATATCGGTTTCAGAACAAATGACCTGAAAAATACATTTAAAAACACAATGAAATGAAATATGCTCTAATTACAGGAGGCTCAAGGGGAATAGGCAGGGCTATAAGCCTGAAGCTTGCAGAAATGGGTTATTATGTGTTAATAAATTTTCTTTCTAATATTAAAGAAGCCGAAAATACACTCGGATTAATTAAAGAAACAGGGGGTTCGGGCGAGCTAATGCAATTTGATGTTTCAAAGCAGGAAGAAGTTGAGAAAGTATTGGAAGTATGGAAAAAACAACATGAAGAGCAATATATTGAAGTCCTGATAAATAATGCCGGGATACGAAAAGATATGTTATTAATGTGGATGGAGAACGAACAATGGTTTGATGTGCTGAACACTAATCTTAACGGTTTCTTTTTTGTTACGAGAATGTTGTTAAAAGATATGCTAATAAAGAAATATGGCAGAATTGTAAATATTGTTTCTTTGTCAGGGATAAAAGGCTTACCCGGACAAATAAATTATTCGGCAGCTAAGGGAGGAATTATTGCTGCAACAAAGGCGCTGGCACAGGAAATCGGGAAAAAGAAAGTAACGGTTAATGCAGTTGCCCCGGGATTTATTAAAACCGATATGACAGAAGATTTAAACGAAAAAGAGTTAAAGCAACTAATCCCGCTTAACAGGTTTGGAAATCCCGAAGAAGTTGCAGAAGTAGTTGTTTTTCTGGCTTCTGAGAAATCGTCTTATGTTACCGGCGAAGTAATTTCGGTTAATGGGGGGTTATATACCTAATGTTATGTCATCCTGATAAATGTCGGAAGTGATATGTTTAAAATCTAAAAATCTTCTTCAAAATCAATTTCCGTTTCTTTGTCTCTTTGTTTTTCCTTTTTGTAATTATTAATTCGATAGCTTAGGCTTAATGTAACAATTTGAGATTCTCTTTTAAAATTATTA
>JAIORT010000477.1 GCA_021107975.1 Bacteroidales bacterium
GTTAATCTTAATAATTAATAGTCTATTTTGGTATTCGGCATTGCTTTTCTTAAACTATCCAAAACCTCAAAAGTAATTTTATTTCCCTTTAAGTTTAATGTTCTGAGTTTTTGTAAAGAAAGTAATTCTTCAAAGGGAATACTTTCTATTTTATTGTTTTTCAGATTTAAAACTTCCAGGTTTTTAAGTTTTGATATGCTTGTTTTAAGGTTGCTTATGTTATTATTATCTAATTTTAAAACCCTGAGTTGTAACATATCAAATAATCTATCAGGTATTTCCCGTATCTGGTTTCGCCCGAAATATATTTCCTCTATGCTTTTCATCTCAGGCAGTTTTTCAGGTATGAAATCAAATTTGTTTTCTCCCATTCTTAAACGCTTAAGATTAGGTAAGCGGTAAACTTGCTCCGGAATATCCGAAAATTTGTTTTCTGCGAGATAAAGACCTTGTAAATAAATCATGTCGCCAATATATTCCGGTAAGGTGTTCATGTTATTTTTTGATAATTCCAGTGTATTCAGGTATTTAAAACTATAAACTTCATCAGGCACTCTATTAAGCTCTTTTCCAAAGATGATAAGTTTATATACTGAGTCTGGCTGTTTTAATGCTTCATCCAAAGAACGAAAGGTTTTAATTTCGTAAAGTTCACTTAAAGTAAACAATTTTGTTGAATCAAAATTATCATATTCTAATCTTCTCTGGCATCCCGTAGTGTATAATAAAAAAACAAATACTGTAAATCCAACAATAATATAAAGTATTTTTTTCATAATCTTTTAAAAATTATCTGTGAATCTGTGGCTAATTTCATTTTTGCAACTTTTCGGAGCGGACTCAAATATTAAAACTTGTATTTTAGTCTAAGTTTAAAAGTTCGTCCATAACTATAGCTAAGATAAGTTTTGTCTTCTTTCACCGGCTTTTTAAAATGGTGAACTGCTTTATATTCTGCATCTAATATGTTATTTACTCCTATTTCCACAATAAAATTTCGGTTTGAGCCAAATCCTTTTGAGATATTAAAATTTAGCGAGGGAAATGGTCGTTCGAAAACATAAGGAGTTGCTCCTTTGGTTATAATCAGTAATTTTTCACCATTTATATTAAACCCAATATTTGATTCAAACCCATTTTCTTTGTTTGCATAATTCAGGAATGCATTAATAATATATGGTGACTGACCAAACATTGGTCTTTTATTCGATCTTGTTGAGTCGCCTGAAAGTACATCGTTATATTCTTGTTCTGTTAACTTAACAACTGATTTTATGGCAGTGAAGTTACCTCCAAATGTAAAATTTTTCAATACATTAATGAAATCAAGTTTTTTACGAAATTCAATTTCGATACCATATAAACAGGCATCTTTAGTGTTTATATATTTAATTTCATAATTTTGGGTAGTAATTGACAACTTTTGTTCGATTGGATCCTTAAAGAACTTATAGAAACCACCGAAGGAAATTTTTTCTCCTGGTTTAATGAACCATTCCCACCTTAAATCTACATTAGAAATTATTGCCCTCTTAAGCTCCGGATTACCTGTAATAAAAATTCCGGTTTTATAATCGTAATAATTTGTTCCGATTTCTCTAAATGTCGGTCGTGCAATTGTTCTTGTACCGGCTAATCGCACATTCATATTTTCTGTTAAAGAATAAATGAAGTTTACCGAAGGAAGTAAATCTATTTCCTTTACCTTACCGTGTTTGTATTTGCTGTCGTTGGTATCAACAACTTTATTTGTAACTTCAATATCTGATGTTTCTAATCTTAATCCGGCAATTGTCCGAAGTTTCCCGGATATTGGCAAATCTATCATAGCATATCCGGCTATAACTTCTTGATAAGCTCTATAACTATTATTCAAATCCTGTTCGTGATCGGCAACATAATAATAACCAAAAGGGTTTGTGGCAGATATAATATTATCGGTAAGAAATGTATAAATATCAGTAGTTTGGAAAAAGGAAACAGAAGATTGGACTTCAAATTTTGTTTCATTTAGATTACGATCTTTATATGTATAAGCTCCTCCGAATTTAAATTTTGATTGAGCTTTTAGAATAGTTAAAGGTAACTCAAAATTCAAATTTGCATTATAATTTTTTTCATTCATTTCACGGTAAAAACGGGCAGGTGCATCATTTGTTTTGATTCTCATTGTAGAATCGTTAGGGAGAAGGAATTCGAAAAATCTTAAATCCGGTTCATTTTGTGTCATATAAGTATAAGAAAACAACCAATTGGATACCATTTTATTTAATTTTGGAAATACGTGTTTTCCATGTAATTGATAATTATCAAAGATTCTTTCGAGAAAGGCAAGTACCCTGTCTTCATTAGGAGAATCCTCGTAATAGAAAAATCCTGAACGACTGATAGCAAGTTTTTTCCCACTTTGATTTCTTAAATATCTGACACCGATTTTATTATTATTATTAAGTTTAAGATTAAGATTTATAAGTCCCGAAAGATTTACATTTTGTGCTCCATAAATTACTTTATCAAAAATCTTAAAGAGATCCGGCTGTGCTCCTTCTTCATAAGTTCCATACACGCCATCATCATAATATTTATAAGCATTGGAGTAACTAATGGCTGCATTGTATCCTAATGTTTTCTTTAAAAAGTTAATTTGATTTCCAGCAGAAAACTTGTAAGATTGGTCTAAGAATGACCTTTTGGTTTCCGCATCCATGGTTTTATTAAACGAACTACTGATTTCATGCAATGCCTCATCAGTAAATGGAGGTTTTGGAACGTAATTAATATATCCATAGCGATCCAAATATTCTCTCGCTATATATGGAATATCCCTTGTTCCGTCGTCCATTCCAAGCCAATCAGTATTACCTCCTTCATAAGTCAGAAAATTTTTATTTAAGTTAGCCTGAGGATTAAAACCAAAAGAAGTAGAAAATTGCATTGTGAATTTTTCAGGAAAGTCTTTTGTTGTAATATCAATATGACCTCCGGTAGATTCACCGGGCATATCAGGCGTAAATGTCTTACGGACAATTATATTCTCAATAATATTACTCGGGAAAATATCCATTTGAACAGTGTTTTTTTCCGGGTCCAACGCCGGAATATCTGCACCATTTAATGTAATTTTGGTATATCTGTCACCCAATCCACGAACAAAAACATATTTGTCATCCTGTACTGAAACTCCGGTAACACGTTTTAAAGCTGAGGCAGCATCATTATCTCCAAGACGAGTGATTTGTTTGGCAGAAATTCCATCTAACATCGAAGCAGATTTTTTTTGCATTAATTGTAAAGAGGCTTCAGTATATTTCACGGTTTTGGCTGTAATAACCACTTCATTTAACTGAGTTACTTCTTCATCCAAATTAAAATTGGCTATAATAACATCACCTTCTTTCACTTCAATATCAGTACGAGTTTGTGATTGATATGAAATATATGAAACCCTGATTGAATATATCCCCGGATTCAACGACAGACTATAATTTCCATCAAAATCGCTAATAGTTCCTGTATTAGTTCCCGCAACCCTTACAGTAACACCAATAAGCGTTTCACCGGTTTCATTATCAATTATCTTACCTCTTATAAAATTATTTTGTGCCAGGCTACTTAAAGAGGAAATTAAAAGTATGATAATGAGGAAATTAATTCGCCTGATCATTTTGTTATATTGTTTTGTTTATAAAAAATTACCTTTTGAGTTTTCAACTAAATAAGCTGACAGTGTTTTCACTGTCAGCTTATAATATTTTATAGATAGCATGAAGTTCTATTTATTTGCCTGCTTTGAACATCAATGTCCAACCTTCAGCCCAGTTTGTCCCACCTGGTTGAAAAGCTCCGTGATAGGCAACATCAGTAAAGAAAGGATCTGCCGGAATAGCGGTTGTTGGATGACTTGATCCTGAAGTAGGAATAGGGTTTGTTATGTCAATTGCCAAATTCTCAATATAGTTTTCATTGTTGTTGAATAAATTACCTGTTACTACTGCATGGTTAGCTGGCAGTTCACCCTCTTCAGCTTTAGCATATATCTGATTTGCAGGATCATTTCCGGCAATATTACTGAATAAAGAATTTTTTATCATTAATGTTGCTTCAGGTACGGCATCGGTTAACCAGTCATAAGAGCTGTGTTTGTCACTACGATATTCTATTCTGATTCCTTTTTCACCATTAGCGAAAATTGAGTTGGCATAGGTTCCGGCAGCATTATCGCGAAAAATAACATAGTTGTCGAATCCATGTCCAATATAAGTTGCATTATAAATAGTTGGTTGTGCGAAAGGTGGATTTTCTTCATCATCACCGGTTCCGCCATCTTGTTCAGCGAGACGGTCTCCGGTATTTTCATCCTGCAAAGCTACCCAGAATTGCCCTAAACCGCTGTAACCTTCATCATAATCATAAGAATCATCACCAACAAGAGCAACTAAAGCATGGCTAATTTGAGGCACGCCGCCAAAGAATTCAATTCCATCATCTTTATTTGATATAACTTCAATATAATCAAATGTAGTTCCTGCACCAACAGCACCTAATGAAATACCATTGATTTCATTAGCGGCTCCAATGTCAGTTCCACCATGACGAACAGAAACATAGGTTAATGTACCGGAATTGTCGTTATTATCTGCACCGACATTATTATCATATCCGTAAGTTGCATTATATGATTCTGGTATTCCTTCAATTCTTTTTGCAATTGTATTATTGGTTTCAGCTTTACCAAGGATAATAATTCCTCCCCAAAGTCCTTGAATTGATTCATTAATGTTACCTTCTCTACCATCTCCGAGACCGGTAAATATAATAGGTTCGGTGGCGGTTCCTGTTGCATTGATTTTTGCCCCCATTTTAATAATAAGAGCACTGGAATTTTCTCCCTGCCCGGGATTAGCTTCGATAAGCGTATTTGCAGGTATATTTAATGTAGCACCATCCTCAACAAATACAAATCCATCAAGGATATATTTAATACTTGCATCAAGAGTCATATCAGAGGTAATACTACCCTGTAAGACAATTTCCGGAGGTGGTTCACCAACATATACCTGTCTTGTAGTAGTACCGACTGAGCCTTCAGCATCTTTAACTTCTAATTTAACAGTATAAGTTCCATCAGCATCATAAGAATGAACTGAAGTTTTTTCAGTAGCATAATCAGTATCATAAGTACCATCATTTGTCCAATCCCATTTTACCATTAAATTGGCTACTGCTGTTTGTGCATCTGATGATCCTGATGCATCAAATTGAAAATCATCTCCTATTTCGCCAACAACCGGAGTTACTTCGAAAGAGGCAACCGGTGGAGTATTTGTATCAGGAGTTGGATCATCGTCCTTTTTACATGCTGTAAAAGCAAGAACAAATGCAGAAAGTAAAATTGCTAAAAGTCGAAAATTTAATTTTTTCATTTTTTTTCTTTTTAAGAAATTAATAATTTGTTTAGTTTTACAGCAAAAGAAGACCTTTATTGGTAAGTATATTTTAAGATAATATTATCTTAATGTTAAGTTTTATAAGCAGGTTTAACAAAAAATTAATATTGCCAGTTTCACTATATCCAAATATAAAATATCTTTGCTGATAAATATGGATGTAAGCAACGTAAAAATATTGATAGTTGATGATGAGCCTGACATTCTGGAATTTCTTAAGTACAATTTTGAGAAAGAAGGTTTTCAGGCATATATTGCAGGAAATGGAGCCGAAGGAAAGGAATTGGCAAAAAAGGTAAAGCCCGACCTCATCATCCTCGATATAATGATGCCCGGATTAGACGGGATTGAATTATGTAATGAGTTAAGGGAATCGCCTGAATTTGAGGATACCTTAATAATATTCCTGACGGCAAGAAGTGAAGATTATTCTCAAATTGCGGGCTTTGAAGTAGGTGCTGATGATTATATTACCAAGCCGGTCAGACCACGGGTACTTATTGCCAGGATTAAAGCTTTGTTAAAAAGGAAATCGAAAATAAAAGACATTGATAATGTTATTGACATTAATTCGATTTTAATAAATAAAGACAAAAGAGAAATTGTAATAGATAATAAATCCATCCATGTTCCGAAAATTGAATTTGACCTTTTGGTTTTGCTTGCATCATATCCGGGGAAAATATTTTCGAGAGAAGAAATATATTTAAAGGTCTGGGGTAGCGAGGTTGTGGTGAGCGACAGAACATTGGACGTACACATCAGAAAACTTCGCGAAAAAATTGGTAAAGATTA
>JAIORT010000278.1 GCA_021107975.1 Bacteroidales bacterium
TAACGACACGAAGTTAGTACGTATGTATCCGTATGGATGGGACAAAAGTAAAAAACTGCCGATTGCCGACTGCCGACTGCCGACTGCCGACTGGAGACTGGAGACTAACTTATTCATACATCACTTTATCTTCAACTTTTTTATCCAAAAACTCCGAACCTTTACCTGCTTCCTTTGCTTTTAACCACCACTCATTAGCTTCTTCTTTTTCGCCAAGTTGCCATAGCACATCTCCGTAATGTTCGAGAATAACGGCATTGGATTCTGCTCCATTCTCAATTGCTTTTTCAATCCATATCTTAGCTTCTTCGTAATATCCCATTTTATAAAGAACCCACCCGTAAGTATCCTGGTTAGCAGAACTGTTGGGTTTTAGCTCGGTTGATTTTTTAGCCATTTTAGCTGCTTTATCTAACTTCTCATTTCGAAGGGAAAGATAATAAGCATAATTGTTTAAAACGTAATCGTTATCGGGGTCTAAGGAGAGTGCTTTTTCATAAAATTCGTCCGACTTTTCATTGTCTTTAAGCTGGTTGTAAGCATCACCAAGATAGGTATAGAACTGAACTTCCATTAAAGAATTGTCAACAATATAAAAAAGTCCCCGGTCTAAAACTTTAGCACACTCATCCCAGTTTTTTTTCTGGTAATAAGCGCTGCCTGCAAAAAGATATGGAAGGGGTTGTTCGGGAAACAGTTCAATAATTTTTATGCTTTCGTTAAGCAAGGCGTTAGTATCATTTAGTTCCGACTCGGTAAATAACAACTGCTCCCAAACTAAATATTTACTGCTGTCTAACGAAATTACTTTTCTGAACGCATCCCTTGCTTCTTCAAATTTGTTATCACGGAAAAGAAAATCCCCATATATCGAATATGTTTTAGGATCATCAGGATGTGTATCTATTAGGATTTCGGATAATTCAAAAGCCTGATGTTTAAGGTCGGAGTATATTTCCGTAACAGTATAATAGGTAATCAGAATTTGGATTTTCGTGTCAATGTCGAGATTAGGGTTTGCAAAGCCAAGCTTCAGCTCTTCAAAAGCTTTTATTTCATCTCCGTTTTTTTTGTAATAATCAGCCAGAGAAAAATGAATGTATGGATTGTCAGGATCTATTTCAATGATCTTTTGATAGGCTTCCATCGCTTTATCTTCCAATCCATTGTCAAGACACATTTCCGCCAGGATAGCATAATATTTGCTTTCTTCAGGAAACTTGCCAATCAATTTCTCAATTTCTTCAATAGCTTTATTTATTTTTTTCTCCTGAAGGTAAATACTCTGTTTTTTCAGTGAAAATTCTTCCGTTATTCCGATTTTTTCTTCCAGGTTGTCGTAAACTTTAATAGCATCATCCAATTTGCCGTCGTAGAGGTAAACCAAAGCAAGCCTGTCATAATATTCGAGATTGTATGGATTGGATTTAACAATTTGCTCGTAAACCTTTGCAGCGTCATTATACCGCTCAAACGATTGTAACATGTTTGAGTAAAGTAGTTGGTAATAAATATTATCCGGATCAATTTCCGCCGCTTTCTCTGATAATTCGAGCGCTTCATCACGCCTGTTCTGCATAAGATATATTTTAGCAAGTTCAAACATCGAGGCATCATCGTCAGGATTGAGCTTAAGGCACTTATCGAATAGCCTGGCAGCCTCATCGTAATTTCCTAAAATTTTTTGTTTGTTGGCGTCAATAAAAACAGAAGAATTATTTATGTCTTTGGTTTTGGATTGCTTTAATTCCTTTGTTCCTTTACTTTGCGAACCAATACCTGTTTTAGTGGTTTTGCACGAAAGAAAAGTTAAAGCAATAAAAAAGAATAATATGTATGTAATATTTTTTAACATTTTCATTAAAACTTAATTCGTAATTCGTACTTCGTAAATCTAAAATCGTAAATCTAAAATCATACTTCGTAAATTATAAAGTGCCCGTACTCCCAAACCCTCCTGCTCCCCTTTCTGTTTCTTTCAGTTCTTCCATTTCAATCCATTCGGCTTGCTCGTGTTTTGCAATTACCATTTGTGCAATTCTTTCACCATCATTTATAATAAAATCTTCGCTTGAAATATTTGCCAAAATAATTTTTATCTCTCCTCTGTAATCAGCATCTATTGTCCCTGGAGCATTTAATATGGTTATTCCTTTTTTTATTGCCAGTCCGCTGCGTGGTCTGATCTGTGCTTCATAGCCAACCGGTAATTCGATAAAGAGTCCGGTGGGAATCATCGCTCTTTCCAAAGGTTTCAGAACAACGGGCTTATCTAAGTCCGCCCTTAGATCCATTCCGGCTGATGCATACGTTTCATAAGATGGTAAAGCGTGTTTAGATGAGTTTACTATTTTGATTTCCATCTGTTTAAAATATTGTAATACGATAACTATTTGCCACTTACATTTCAATCATTCTCCTGTGTGTCTCAATATAAAAAACATGAGTGTTTCATTTGTTTCCGTGTCAGTTTAAAAGAACGCAAAAATAGAGAAAAAAGTTATTTGATATAGTTAAATGTTGTTAAAGGTTTGAAGATAATGGATTAATCGGCAGTTCTGATAAAAAACCGTTTTTCAAAAATAAAAACAGTAAATACAAAGACTGCCATTAACACGGTATTTAAGATTAACCTGGAGCTAAGAACTTCAGGTTTCAGGAAATTACTTAATCCAAATAATATTAAAGCTAATGCAACGTAAAATAAAATTCTCTTGAGATCATAATTAATCGGGAAATATTTTTTACCCCAGTAATAAGAAATCAGCATCATGGTAAAATAGCAGGCAAAATGCCCCCAGGCTGCTCCTTCATAACTGAATTTTGGCACCAGCAACACGTTCATTAAAATAGTAATTAATGATCCGGTCAGAGCGATAAGCGCTCCGTATTTTGTAATATCGTTTAATTTATACCATACTGACAGGTTGAAAAAAATGCCAAGGAATAAATTAGCCAGCAGAACTATCGGAACAATTTTTAACCCTTCCCAGTATTCCGGTCCGATAAAATATTTGAAAAGATCAATGTACAAGGTAACTCCCAAAAATATCAGCAAACCAAAAATAGTAAAGTATTTCATTACAGCGGCATATACGTTTTTCGCATTTTTTTCTCTTGCCTGGGCGAAAAAAAATGGTTCGGCAGCATAACGAAACATCTGAATAAATAAAGTCATCAATACTGCCAGCTTGTAATTAGCGCCATAAATTCCAAGCTGCCCCATAATGTATTCTCTAACATCTGTAATTCCTTCGGGAACACTTGCTAAGTATTTAAAAATGATTTTATCAGAAACTTCGTTGACCATCCCCGCCAATCCAATAATTAATAACGGAAGGGCATAGGCTAACATTTTTTTTAGTAACGAAAAACTGATCTCCATTCTGAACTTAAATATCAGTGGAAGTAAAAGTATCAACGTAATAATACTTGCTGCAAGATTTGAAATAAACACATAACCAACACCTATTTCAGGATCATATAATTGTAAAAGGAACGATTCCGGATTTGATGCTGCCAATTTCGGGCATAACCATAAAAAGAACAGGTTCAGACCAATATTAACAGAAACATTTATTAACTTAATTACCGAAAACCTGAGCGCTTTTTTTTGTTGCCGGAGATATGCAAAAGGTAAGGCAGAAAAAGCATCCAATGCAACTATCAACGAAAGATAAATGATGTAATCCTGATGTCCCTGATATTGCATCAGTTTTGAAATCGGATTCAAAAAAAGAAATATCACAATGACAAAGAGTACAGAAGTCGTGAATAAACTAAATAGAGCAGAATTATAGACTTTTTCAGGTTTTTGTTCTTTTTCTGCATACCTGAAAAAAGAAGTCTCCATTCCATAAGTCAGAAATACAAGTAAAAATGCTATATAGGCATATAATTCTGTAATAACGCCATACTCTCCTTCTAAGAATATCCGGGTATAAAACGGAACAAGTAAATAATTTAACAGGCGCGGAACAATCGTTCCCAATCCATATACGGCTGTTTGTCCGGCAAGTTGTTTTAATGGATTCAAATCAGGATATTATTAAATAATATGGCAAATGTAAATAATTTGTCAGATTAGTTAATTTTTAAATTATTTTTGCAATCTATAATTAAAACTTTACTGAAAGTTGTTGTAATATAATAAAACTATTATAAATTAGCCTGCCAAATTTATTCTCTACGCTATTAAAATTTGTTTTGGTTCAAATTGATTATTTGAATATCATTATAGCGACGGAAGTATCTTTTTCTTTTTTGCATAGTTATGCGGGAAAGCGTCAAATAAAAATCTTTAAAAATTAAGAAATAGTAAAAAATTCAAATTTACCAAAAATGAAAAAAATTCACAAAGTATCAATTTTATTGGCTGTTTTATTATTTATCAGCCAGTTGGGTATTACCCAGGTTATCTCTTACCCCGACAGTTGGGGAAAACAAGGCTATACTCTTGAGCAAGAAAGCAAAGGAGGAGTAAGCATTAATTTTTCTATTACCGATTTTTATCTTGAAGATGTTGATATAAAGGGTGAGCAGATGAAGATAGTAAAAGTTCCGGGTATATTTTTGTCAAATAATGAAGGAGCGCCTGATCTTCCCGGTACAGGCAGGTATGTTGCAATTCCGCAGGGAGCAAGTGTTTCGGTGAAAGTTATTGCAGCTCGAACAGAGACCATGACAAATGTTGATATTGCTCCTGCGCCGCGTATTCCTCTTGATACTGATAAAGGACCCTTGCATTATGAAAAAGATTCTAAAATCTATTCTAAAAATGCTTTTTATCCTGCTGAGAATGTTAAACTTTCAAAGCAAACTAAAATCAGGGGTGTTGACGTGGTGATGTTGGGCATAACCCCATTTCAGTACAATCCGGTAACAAAAGAATTTATCGTTTACAGGGATTTACAAATAGAAGTTACCTTTAACGGTGGTAATGGGCACGTTGGCGAAGACAGATTGAGGAGCCGCTGGTGGGATCCGATTATAAAAGATGCTGTGTTTAACCCAAATTCAATTCCTGTAATCGATTATACTATCAAACCCAAATCCTCAAAGTCACCCGATTACGAATATATCATTATAACTCCCAATGATCCAATATTCATTTCATGGGCAGATTCAATTAAAAATTGGAGAAACCTGCAGGGTATAAAAACGGGTGTTGTAACAACTACGGAAATTGGGGGAAATACAACCACAGCCATTGAAACTTATGTGAATAATGCTTATAACACATGGGATGTTCCTCCTGCAGCCGTATTACTTTTAGGTGATTATGGCACGAGCGGAAGTACTGTTGTGTCTCCAATTTATAATAGCTACTGTGTCTCTGATAACATATATGCCGATGTTGACAATGATCAGCTACCTGATATTGTCTTTGCCAGAATGACCGCACAAAATGCTACACATCTGGAGACTATGATCACAAAATTCCTGGATCATGAAAGAACTCCACCAACAAATCCCTCTTATTTTGATAATCCTATAACCGCATGTGGATGGCAAACTGAAAGATGGTTCCAGTTGTGTTCGGAAATCGTTGGTGGTTTTTGGAAAGAAGCACAGGGTAAAAATCCGGTACGAATTAATGAGATATATTCAGGTACACCCGGAACGGTTTGGTCAACTACAACATATGGAAACACAACAGCGGTTGTAGATTATTTCGGACCGAGTGGTTTAGGATATATTCCTGCAACTCCTGATGTTTTAGGCGGTTGGTCTGGTGGAAATGCTACTATGGTCAATAATGCAGTAAATAGCGGCGCGTTTATGCTTCAGCACAGGGATCATGGAGGAACAACAGGTTGGGGCGAACCTGGATATAGTTCTTCTGATATTAATGGATTAACAAATTCAGATTTAACCTGGGTTTTTTCTATTAATTGTTTAACAGGTAAATATAATATTAGCGGAGAATGCTTTGCCGAAACTTTCCACAGATATACCTATAGCGGGCAAAATTCCGGGGCTCTTGGTATTACTGCTGCTTCAGAAGTGTCTTATTCATTTGTTAACGATTGTTTTGTTTGGGGCATTTATGATAATATGTGGACCGATTTTATGCCCACCTATGGAACAACCCCCCCATCAAGAGATGTATTACCAGCTTTTGGAAACGCTGCTGGTAAATACTTTCTCTATCAATCTGCATGGCCATATAATACCAGTAATAAAGAAGTAACATATCATTTATTTCATAGTCATG